>JAFLKA010000096.1 GCA_022712735.1 Marinosulfonomonas sp.
CAGGATAGCGCTCAAAAACCACTTCGGTTGGCGGGCTATCAGGCGTTATCCGCCTCACTTGGCGCATGAATTCATCGTCAGAAATCTTTTCGACGCACCCGCCCAATGTGGAGGCCAGCAGGCCAACGAAAACAAACTTTATCATAATTCCCCCTTAGGCTGGGCAAACAATAACCTTCGGCATGCCCGTCGAAAAGGCAGGTCTTCCTTACCCGACGTGAAACAGCGTGTTGAACAGTTTAGGGTCCAGACTGTCGGACACAAAGGTCTCGCCTTCGGTCAGGATGCTCACCGCATCATGGCTGTGCAGGCTTTCCTGATGGCTGGCGATGATGCGAAAATCACCGATGCGCGCATCGGCTTGCAAGCCTTCAAAGAACAGCCGCGCGGCGTCTTCTACAAAGATCGGGTTGGCGGCGTTGAGTTCGGCAAAGGCCTGCTCGTCCTCGCGCTTCACCATCACCTGGGTTTCGGTCGGCACCGCTTTGCGGCAAATGTCGATCAGATCCTCGAACCACAAACAGTTCACACCCGGGATCATCTGGGCCGAAATCCGCGCCACCGAGCGCTGCGAATGCGGGGTGGCCAACTGCCCACGGGTCTGGCGCGCATGTTCCGACAGTTCCAGCGAACAGGGGCAGGTTGACGAATAGACATAATCCAGATGGATGAATTTCTGCACCTTGCCACGCGTTTCAACCAGTTCCAGCGCGATGTCGTAATATTGATACCCCGACAGGCCCGACCGTAACGACGGCACCTTGACTGGAAATGAAAACCGCATCTGGATGCGGGCATCGAAACTGTCCAGATCAGCCTTATAATCATTCAGCGCCGCCTCGATCACATCGAAACTAAAGGTCTTTTCCGCGTGGCCATAAAACGTGCGCATAATCCGCGACATGTTGATGCCCTTTTTGCCCGCCTCAAGGCTGACGGTCCCCGTAACAGACGTTTCCAGCCGCAAATTACCGCCATCGCGGGAATGGAACCGGATCGGCAGACGGAAATTGGAAATACCCACATGCTGGATATGGCGCTTGGCACCTTTGATCAGGCTCTCGGGGCCGTTTTGCAGATCGGGCAGCGACGCCTTATAGGCCTCGTCCACGGTGAATTCCTCGGGGTACGCACGCGCCAGCGCGGGGTAATTGGCAACCTCGTTTTCCGGCAGCAACCGCGCAATCGCAGGGTCCAGCTGCGCCACCTCGATAGCGGTCACGGACGTGGCCCAGTCGCGCAGAACTGCAAGTGCGGCTTCGGCCTTTTTGCGGTCGTCATCGGTGCTGTCTTTTGGGGGCTGAATGTTCATCGCCACTCCTGATTTGTCCACGTTCGCCTCCTTAATGTAGGGGACCGCGCACAATTTACCAAATGATACCGACCTATCGCGTCCCTATGCCGCCATCAGCGCATTCAGAATATCGCGGGTCAGGTCGCCCGCATCCTCCAGCCCGATGCTGATCCGCACCAGCCCAGCCGTGATCCCCAGATCGGCCCTCTGCGCATCACTCAGACGTTGATGCGTGGTGGTGGCCGGATGGGTAACAATGCTTTTGGCATCCCCCAAGTTGTTGGAAATGATACAGATTTCCAGCGCGTTCAGAAACCGGAACGCCGCCGCCTGCCCGCCTTTCAGATCAATCGACAACATGGTGCTGCCCGCCGTCATTTGCCGCTTGGCCAGTGCCACTTGCGGGTGGCTATCCAGATAAGGGTGGATCACACGGGTCAGTTTTTCGTGGCCCTCAACAGCCTCGGCCACCTGCATTGCTGACTCTGCCATCGCCCGACACCGCAAATCCAGCGTCTCCATGCCCTTTAGCATCACCCACGCATTGAACGGGCTCATCGAACCGCCGGTGTGTTTCAGATACGGCTCCAGCGTGCCGCGGATAAAGTCACGGCTGCCTAAAATTACACCGCCCAGACAGCGCCCCTGCCCGTCAATATGTTTGGTGGTTGAATAGATCACAACATCCGCACCCAGATCAAAGACATTGGAAAAGATCGGCGTGGCAAAGACGTTATCCACCACCACCAAGGCGCCAACCTTACGAGCCAAATCACACACAGCTTGCACGTCGATCAGCTCCAGTGTCGGGTTGGAAATGCTCTCGAAGAACACCAGCTTGGTATCACTACGAAACGCATTTTCCCACGCATCCAGATCAGTGCCATCGACCAGCGTCACCTCAACCCCGAAGCGACCCAGAATATCATCAAGGATATACAGACACGAGCCAAACAGCGCCTTGGCCGCAACCACATGGTCGCCCGCTTTCAAACCACAGGTCAGCGCCGCATTAACCGCCGCCATGCCCGACGCCGTGGCGAATGCATCCTCGCACCCCTCAAGCGCAGCAATGCGTTCCTCGAACATCCGCACGGTCGGGTTGCCGTAGCGGGCGTAAATGAACTCGTCCTCGCCGGCCTCGATAAACCGCGCCTCGGCGTCCTCGGCGGTGTCATAGACAAAACCTTGCGTCAGAAAAATCGCCTCGGACACCTCGCCATATTGGCTGCGTCGGGTACCCGAATGCACCGATTTAGTGCGTGCGTTCCAATCATTCTTCATGTCATCATCCTTACCGCGCCGTATCAGGCACAAAAAAACCCCGAACCGGCAAAGGTACGGGGCGCATCGCCCTTCCCTCTTTAGCGGCATGTTTAACGTGGCCCGCAATCCGGTAACAAATCGCCACGAAGTACTGGGTGGATAGAACGCAATACTCTCGCGGTCAACACTTGTTGATAACACCGCACCTTGCCCTTTTGCCAAAAACCGCGATCATACCACCCAAAGGAGCCATAACATGACCAAACCCATCGACCTATATTACTGGCCCACCCCGAACGGCTGGAAAATCACCATCGCGCTGGCAGAAATGGACCTGCCCTATACGTTGCATATGGTAAACATCGGGGCTGGAGATCAGTTTAAACCGGATTTCCTGAAAATCGCGCCAAACAACCGGATGCCCGCGATTGTGGACCATGACGGACCAGACGGCGCACCGGTTTCGATCTTTGAATCCGGCGCGATCCTGCAATATCTGGCGCGTAAAACCGGCCAGTTTTGCGGCAACACTGAACGGGAACGCATCGCGGTTGATCAATGGCTGATGTGGCAAATGGGCGGGCTTGGCCCGATGGCAGGCCAAGCGCACCACTTCCTGAAATACGCCCCCGCGATGGACCCGCCCAACGATCTGCCCTACGCCAAGGACCGCTACCGCGCCGAGACCGCACGGCTTTATGGCGTGCTGGATCGGCAGTTGGCAGACAATGCGTTCGTCGCGGGTGACTTTTTCTCTATCGCGGATATGGCAATCTGGCCTTGGGCGAGCCTGTGGGAGGGCCAGCAGCAAACGCTGGACGACAAACCCCACATGGCCCGCTGGCTGGATACGGTTGGCGCGCGCAAAGGTGTGATTGCGGGACGGGCTGTGGCGGCAGAGATGCGCAGCAACCTGCAATCCGATAAAAAAGCGCAGGACATGTTGTTTAATCGCAAACCCTGACTGTTTCTTTTTCGTCTAAATATCCGCGCCGCAGGCAAGAAGGTTTTTATGCCTGCGGCGCGGATATTTATGGAACGAAAATGGGGTTAGGCTTCGTCTTCCTCAACCGCATATTTCTGCATCAGTTTGCCTTGGGTCATAAAGAACGCGAAAATCGCAGCCGTCAGCCCGAACACTTTGAAATTCACCCAGGCATCTGTCGACATGGTGCGCCAGACCACCTCGTTGGTCACCGCAAGGGCGGCAAAGAACAGGCACAAACGTTTGGTCAGGATTATCCAGCCCTCGTGTTTCAGCGGCATCGCCTCTTCCATCACCAATTGCAAATAGCTTTGGCCGCGCATCAGGCCGAACCCCAGCAAGCCCGCGAACAGCAGGTAAATCATCGTCGGTTTCATTTTGAAGAAGCGTTCGTCATTAAACCAAATCGCCAGCCCGCCAAACACCACCACAATCACCAGCGTCAGGATTTGCATCACCGATATTTTGCCGGTCATCCGGTAAAGAATGAACGTAGTTAACCCCAACAGCGGCACAAAGATCGCCGTAACCACGATAAAGCCGCTGTATTCGGTGCCGTCATAGGTGAATGCGGTATCCTTCAGCTTGGTATATGCGATGAAAAACACCACAATCGGCCCCAGCTCCAGCAGCATCTTCACAATCGGGCTTATCTTTTTTGCATCACTCATCGGGCTCTCCTCTATCCGCCCACCTGAACTATCACAGCGCCCAGCGCAATCAATGACATAAGCATTAATCGGCGCGGGCCAACCTTTTCTTTCAGCATCACCCAGCCGATCAACGCGGCAAACACCGTCGAGGTTTCACGCAGCACCGCTGCCTGCCCGACGTTATCCAGTCGGGTGGCCAGAATAATGCCGCCAAAACTGATGATGGCAATAATTCCACCGATCAACCCGCGGGCCATAAGCGGGCGCAGGGCGGGCGGGTCCACCATTGCGCGGTAACGGATCGCGGCGATGGCGGGCATAAAGAACAGCCCGTCAAACATGAAAAACCACGCCAAAAACGTGAACGGATCAGTGCTGGCGCGGATGCCGTAGGCGTCATAGGTGGTGTAGGTCGACACGGTCAGCCCGGTCAAAACTGCCAACACCAGCGCCAGTTTCAGGGTTTCGCGCCCCACGGTCAGGTGGCGCAGATTGTAGATCGCCAGCCCGTAAATACCTGCCAGCAGCACCGCAACCCCTGCCCATTGCACCCCGGTGAACCGTTCGCCAAACAGGAAATAGGCGCCGATAATCGCAAACAAAGGTCCCGTGCCGCGCACCACGGGGTAAACCACCGTATAGGCACCGCGGGCATAGGCCATCGCTTGCAAGTATTTGTAAACGCAGTGGATTACAAAGGTAATGGCAAAGATCAGCCACATATGTGGCTCCGGCCAAGGCACCACAAACAGCGCGAATGGAATGGCGATCAGCCCATAGGATATGTCGATCGCACCGCGTGATAGCCACGGATCATGCCGCCCCTTTTGCAGCGCACCAAATATGGCATGCAACAAGGCCGACATCAGCGCCAGACCCATCGCCAATTGATGCCCCGCTAGAGTGCCTTCAAGCGAGATAATCCATGCGCTCATTCAGCGGCAGTCCAGTTTGCATTGAAAACCACCCCCCCGAGGACGCGGTTGATCATGTCGTCAACCGGCTCGCCAAATACATACGTCTGCACGAAAATAGCCGCAGACAGCCCCGCACCTGTATCAACCTCTACCCGCAAGGCTCCATTAGGGGCTGGCAGGACAGCGATCAATTGCTGCACGGCCCGCTTTGTTTCTGGTGGAAAACTGTGATCGGGCCAGTCTGTCACCTTGTCGATCATCGCCGAGCGCCTGCGCGTGCGTTCCGGAAACGTTGCGCCAATATAGGGGCGCAGATATGGTTCCAGCTTGCGGTTTGCTTTCGCAACTAAAACCACATCACGCAGATTTGCGCCGCCAAGGCTGATTTGCATCTTGGCCATGCTCGACAGATCAACGTTATGGAACACGCCCTGCAACGACACCACATTGCCCTTTGGCCCCGTGATCAGCAGGTTCTCGATCACCAATTGGCGCTCTTGTGCATTGTCACGCAGGCTCAGCATAATCTGCATCGGCATGGCGGGCGCATCCGCATCGCCACGCACCCTGAGCTTTCGCAGCATGTCGGCGTCCGTCACCCGAATGGTCAGGGTAGTGGGCGGGAGCGACTGTTCCAACAATCTCTCTATCCCCTCGGCGCGCCATTCAATCAGGTCGAAATCAAAACCCTCAACGGCAGCTTGGGCCGCGGGCACCAGACACCAGCCATCGTCGGACAGCCGGTTTACAACCGCCCCCGTTTTATGCCCTTTGTTGATAATCTCCCAAGCGGCCGCACAATCATCCGGTTGCATCGCCGAAAATGCGGTGGCCTGAATGGGGGCCGTCAAAAGCAGAAATAGCGCCCAGAAATGCCGCATGTCAGTCTTCCAATCCCGTTAACGCATGGGCGAATTCCTCTGGGTCAAACGCGTCCAGATCGTCGATCTGCTCGCCCACACCAATCGCATGGATCGGCAGCCCGAACTTATCGGCCAACGCCACCAGCACACCACCCTTGGCGGTGCCGTCCAGCTTGGTCATAATCAGGCCCGATACATCAGCCAATTCCTGAAACACCTTGACCTGGTTCAGCGCATTTTGTCCCGTGGTCGCGTCCAGCACCAGCAATGTGTTGTGCGGGGCTGACGGGTCTTTCTTGCGGATCACCCGCACGATTTTGGACAGTTCTTCCATCAGATCGGCGCGGTTTTGCAAACGACCTGCGGTGTCGATCATCAACAGATCGGCCCCCTCCGCCTCGGCTTGGGTCATTGCGTCAAAGGCCAGGCTGGCGGGGTCAGAGCCCTCAGGCGCGGTCAGAACTGGCACATCGGCGCGGTCGCCCCAGACCTGCAACTGCTCAACCGCTGCGGCGCGGAATGTATCGCCCGCGGCAATAATCACGTTCTTGCCCGCCGCTTTGAACTGGCTGGCGAGTTTGCCGATGGTGGTGGTTTTACCCGACCCGTTGACCCCGACCACCAACACCACTTGCGGTTTTTTCGGATAGAGCGGCATCGGTTTGGCCACAGGCTCCATGATGCGGGTGATTTCGGCGGCCAGCAGGCGTTTGATTTCATCCGTAGACAGCTTTTTGCCAAAGCGCCCTTCGGCCATGTTGGCGGTGACGCGCAGGGCGGTGTCGACGCCCATGTCGGCGGTGATCAGCAGTTCCTCGATCCGCTCCAGCATGTCGTCGTCCAGCGCCCGTTTGATAACGGTTTTCTTGGCCGG
>JAFLKA010000232.1 GCA_022712735.1 Marinosulfonomonas sp.
GGTGTTGCAGGAACAGGCGGTTTCTTCGGCGATCTGGCCGCCGAACAGTTCGATCACGCGGATTTCCAGCATTTCAAGGAAGGAGTCCCAGTCGTTATTGGCAAACGCCTTGTCGCTGATCAGAACGGGCGGGCGCGGCAGCATCCGCACCGACAGGATTTTCAACCCGAGTGCGCGCGCGGTCAGGGCGTGGCCTGCCTCGTAAACAGCAAGGCGAAAGGCAAGGTCGGCGCATTGGCCTTCGGGGGCTTGGGAGGTGGTTTCTGAATACATCGCGTCGGATCTTTCGGATTAGTCTTTGGTGTCTGTTGCAGGTTCTTCCTTGGTGATCGCGGTTTTTCCGGATGGATCGGCATAGCGGTCATTCAGGCTCTGGATATGGGTGGCCACGGTTTCGCGCACCGTGCGCAAATGTTTGCTGGCGCGGGTTGACCAACCTGCCGGTTCCTTGCGGAAAATCGACTGGAATGCACCGGCACTTTTCAAAAAGGCGTTCTTCAAGTTCAGCTCGACCTGACCATAGGCTTCGGACAAGGGGGCGGCAATGCGTTTGGCAACGAAACCACGCATCCAGTAGTGGAACACCAGCGCTAAAATGACGGCGGCGACAACGGCGACAGTGGTGTCGATCCAGTTCGCCTTGATCCATTCAAACGTGAAGATTTCCATCGGCGGCATCCATTTGAAATAGACCGAGGCCCCGATCGCGGCGGCGGCAAGCGCACCAAGCGCAATGCCATCGCCGAGCAGCACACCACGGCGCCATTTTGCCTTGGCCACGCGCAATTTTGGCAGCACATCGTGTTCCAGTTCATTGGCCACGGTTTCCAGCACCGAAACGATGCGGTAGTTGCGCTGCAACTCGACCTCGTCCATGCGGGCGGTGATTTTGGCAAGATCGGCATCGCGTTTGGTACGGAACCTCTCACGCAGGGCCTTGTCCTCGATCGGGATCGCGGCACCCTCGTTATAGATGGTGTAAAACTGCCCCGCTGTCAGACCTGCCTGCGCGATTGCGCGTTGCCACGCACCAACCACTTCTTCGGGGTTGTCGTCTCTGGCGGCGGTGTCTATCTGGTTCAGCACATATAGGAATTTGGAGGCATCGGTGCGTTTCACCGTGCGGGCCACCAGATGTTCCAGCGTGTCCTGCATCGCACCGGGCTCAGGATGGCGGGCATCAAAGAACACCAGCACAAGGTCTGATAAATCCAGAATGTGATCGGTGATGCGCAGGGTCGAGGTGCGCTGGTCATCGGCGTCAAAGCCGGGGCTATCAATGATGATCTTGCCACGGATCGCTTCCTGGTCGGTGGTGCGCAATTGCAGGTAGCTTTCGATGTGCTTGCCTTCGCCCTGCGCCACTTTTTCGATCTCGTGACTGATCCGGTAAAACGGAAAGCGCGGATCGGCATCCAATGCGGTTCCGGGCAAGGTTTTATTGGCACCCGTGCCCGCCGAGCGGTGGCAGATCACAGTGAATTTATCGTCCACCGCCTGATTGCCGGTGCTTTGCAGATCGTCGCCAACGTATGAGTTGATGAAGGTCGATTTGCCGGATGAAAACGTGCCCAGAACCGAAATCAGCGGCCACCATGAAATGCGCGACGCCAATGATGTTTCGCGGTCCAGCAGGCCGGTTTTATACAGCAGCTTGTCGAACTTGTAATAGGTCGGCAGCACCTCGAGCAGGGCGGGGTTTTCAGCCGCAAGATGGCTTTCCAGACGGGCGAGGCGGGATTTGAGGAATGTGCTCATGGTGGTTTGGTTCCGATTTGCGGCGTTACTGGGAAAGACGGTTGCGCAGGTCATTAGCTTTGTCGGGGGCAATGTTTTGCAGCACGCCGATCAGGCCCATGACCTGTTGCGGGTTGCCATCCTTGATCAATTGCAGGCCGGCCTGATGATACATATTGGCGGCCTCGTCCATGCGGCGCTGGGTAAAATATAGATTGCCAAGTTCACCCTTGATGTCGGCATTGTCGGGGGCGGCATCAATCAGCCCCTTGTAGCGGGCCTCGGCCCCTTTCAGGTCGCGGTTCCAATAGGCTTGGCGTGCATCAATCAGACGGGTCTGGATATCGTCGTTCCCCGATGGGGCTGCGGCCTCGGTGGGTTCTGCGGGTGCTGTCGGGGCGACGATCTGCGCGGTTTCATCGGTGGGGTATTTGGGGGGCTGTGCCGCGTCGGCTGCGTCAGGTTGTGGCGCAGTTTCGGGTGCATCGGCGCTGGATGCGGCCGTTGTGGATTCAGCCTCGGGTTCGGTCGTGGCAACAGGCTCTGCGAGTTTTGCAGGCTCATCGGCTGGGGCCGCAATTTCGGCCCCGCCCGATGACATGCCCAGCATGGCCATTACGCTGTCGCGTTTGAAAAACAGCACCGCGGCCAGAATGACAACGATGTAAATGATAACGAGTCTGAGAAAGGGCATAATCATCGGTCTTATCCTTGGTTTGTATCTTTGCCAATGCGGCGTTTGGGGCGTTTTTGTTGGCCAGTATGTGGTTAGCGGTGAATTGCGTCGGCCAATACGTCCAGTTCAGCGGCGGCTTTGCCATTTGGTTCCAGTTCAAACACTGCCAACCCTTCGGAAAACGAGCGGCGGAAAGCGAGGCGTTGCACCATTTTGGCGGTGATCGGTTTTATCCCGTCCAGCATATCCAGCGCTTCCATCGTTTCGGCATTTTCGCGCGAACGCGGATGTGGATCGGCGCGGTTGATAAAGGCGAGGATGGGGGGCATTTTGCCCTTTGGCCGTGCCTTGGTGATAATATCCAGAAACTGCTGCGTCGCCCAGATGTCAGCCTGCGAAGGCGTGACCGGAATAACAATGCGGTCGCAAATCCTGATGGCGGCGCGCAGGGCGTCCATGTCGGACAGGCCAACATCAATCAGCCACTCGCCTTTTGCTTTGGCGCGGGTTGGCAGTTTGTGGACTACCTTTAGCGCAGGCTCGATCCCGTCCTCGGTGCGGATGGTTGCCACATCGCTAACCGTGCGTTGCGGATCAAGGTCACAGACCGTCACGTCGTGCCCTTGCTCCAGCCGCCAGACCGCCATGTTGAACACGACGGTGCTTTTGCCGGTGCCCCCTTTGAAGTTGGCATAGAGTGTTAGCATGGCAGCAAATCCTTTATCATCATTCGCCCGCAGCTGCGGGTTGTGGCGGTTGTAATGTTGCGGGGGCAGGGGACGTGTTGGCGGCGTCCTGTTTTTGCCACCCCTCGGGCACCTGAAAGGCGGCGGCGTCGACGGGGCCAACCGTGATATCTTCTAGTCGGCGCACTTCGCCCCCCGGAAGGTCTTCGCGCACCACCACGCGCAATTCGGGGTCAAACCACCAACTGCCGGTGTTTGCGGGCTGGTTGCCCGCCTGATTGCCTGTGGTGATTTTGATGGTCCAGTGTTCGGTCATCCGGCCGTTCAAATCTTCCATCGCCTGAAAATTCATCGCCATCACGCTGCCATCAGGGAATTCCTGACGCAATGCGCGGCGGCGGGTTGAATCCCACAGGATAATCAGCGGACGGGTTTGCGGATTGCTGGCCAGCGCCCAGCGTTCAACGGCAATGCCGCTGACGGTATCGGTGCCGATGCGCTCGCACTGTGCCATTTGGGCGGTGTCAGGGCAGGGCGTGGTATAGCCACCTGTTTTGGTGGCAGGCACGGCTTGGCCGCGAATTTCGATGTAGGTTTGTTTTTCGGGATCCAGAATATACATCAACCCTTCGGTGGGGCGTAAAATCTGGATGACGGTTTCGCCGTTCTGATCAAACTCCAGCCGCATGTTCTGGCCGGATTTGACGATTTTGCCGGATGTTTCCGACTGACCCGGCAGGCCGTGAATGGCGGTGGCGGAATAGGTTTGGGATGCACCGGCGCTCGGGGTTTGAACGGTTTGGCCCATCGCAAGGGAGGAGGCCGCAAGCAAGATATGTGCGGCGATGGCTGTACGCAATCCGGTGTGCATTTGCATGTGTCCCCCCATATCCGGTTTTTATGTCTTTGGCAGATCCGTCCGCCCCACATATCGCATGGGGCGGACGGGTGTTTTCAGGTCAGCCTAAGCTTAGTTGCTGGCTTCTGGTGTTTGC
>JAFLKA010000097.1 GCA_022712735.1 Marinosulfonomonas sp.
GCCGCGTGTCGGTTCGGTTTTGTCCGAACGCCAAGGCACGATTACCAATGATATTGCGGCAGCCGAAGAGCTGAAGCAAAAGGCTGTGGAAGCGGAAGATGCCTATAACAAGGCGTTGAACGATGCCCGCGCTGAATCGCAAAAGATTGCAGCCGAGGCCAAAGCCGAGATTCAAGGCGAACTGGATATCGCTATTCAGAAGGCTGACGCTGAAATCGCTGCCAAATCCGCCGAGGCCGAAGCCGCGATCGCCACCATCCGCAAGGGTGCCGTGGCGAGCGTGAAAAAGGTGGCTGCAGACGTGGCGAAAGAGATCGTTGCATCTATGGGGGTCAAGGCGGATGCCAAGACCGTCACTGCCGCAGTGACCGCACGGATGAAAGGATAGGATGATGAGAAAACTTATAATCCTGTTTGCCGTGGTTGCGACACCTGCACTTGCCAAGTCGGATGTGTTCTTCTCAATGAAGAACCCTGAATTTATGGTTCTGGTCGGGTTTATCCTGTTCCTTGCTTTGTTGGCGTACTTGAAGGTTCCTGGCCTGTTGGGCGGGATGCTGGACAAACGTGCCGAGGGCATCAAGTCGGATCTGGATGAAGCCAAAGCGTTGCGCGAAGACGCACAGACCATCCTTGCTTCTTATGAGCGCAAGCAAAAAGAAGTTCAGGAACAGGCTGATCGCATCGTTGAGGCCGCCAAGGTCGAGGCGCAAAATGCTGCGGCCGAGGCCAAAGAAGATCTGAAACAATCCATCAAGCGCCGTTTGGCTGCTGCGGAAGATCAGATCGTTTCGGCCCAAGCGTCCGCCGTTAAAGAGGTCCGCGATAGCGCCATTGTGGTTGCTGTGGCGGCTGCGAATGACGTGATTGCCAAGCAGTTGTCGGCTGCGGATGGCAATGCGCTGATCGAGGACGCGATCAAGGATGTGGCGGCGAAGCTGCATTAAGCACTGCCTGATTGAGTGAATTGAAAAACCCGGCCTTTGTGGTCGGGTTTTTTGTTTGATGGTCTGTATGCGCAGGCGGTTACTGTTTTGGTTTAGGTGCTTTGATACTAAAAAACACAATGCCCCCTACACAAGCCCACACAAAGTGCAGGCCCAAAGAATACATTCCTATGTCAGTATCTAAGTGAGCATTGCCCCAAGAGCCGACCAAAGCTGGGGCAAACAGAAAGCAAAAAGCAACTAGTCCGGCGCTTAACCGTTCTTCAAACACTGATGATTGTTTTAGAACGTGTTTGTTCAGAACTCGGCCTAATACTGGTCCAACCACGATACTGGCGAATGCGCTCCCGAAAAAAGCTATTGCCGCCAACGCTTTCCATACCTCCCCATTTTTAAATAAGACCACCGGAAAGATGAGGAAAGGTGTCATACCCAGCCAAGGCAGGATTTTTGATTTTCCTATTCGTTTAAAAAAATCTATCAACACGAGTATATCTAGCCAGATCACATGGGTTATTGCCATTCGGTCTCAGTGAGCAGAGATCCAGTGATGTTGTCAAGTTTTCCTCCATACCTAAACTCCAACATGGCTTGCCTCCCCCGTCTTTTACCTCTACCAATTTCTAGCTGCCCTTCATTGGGTGGTATGTTCTCAGGGCGGGGTGAAATTCCCCACCGGCGGTAAATTGCATATGCAAAAGCCCGCGAGCGCCCTCCTATATGAGGGGTCAGCAGATCCGGTGAGACTCCGGAGCCGACGGTTAAAGTCCGGATGGAAGAGAGCGGGATTTGGGTGCGCCGCGCGAGGCGTGCCTGATGTTGTCCTGTTTTGCCTTGGGTCTTGTGCGCAAAGGAAAAGGGACGACGCCATGACTCATACACTTACTACAGGCCGCAGTGCGGCCTTTACCGGGGCCGCCTATATGATCGCGGCGGGCCTGTTGTTTGCCGTTGATAATACGCTGGTTCAGATGCTGACCATGGGGCAGGGCCAAGCCTCGACCACGGTGGCGTTCTGGCAATATTTCATTGCCGCGCTGTTTAGCCTGCCGTGGCTCATCGTGCGGCTGCGCGGGGCGGCTGTGACCAAACGCTGGCCGATGCACATCCTGCGGGTTGTGCTGGCGGCGGCGGGGGTGCAGCTGTGGGTTTCGGGGCTGTCGCATGTGCCGATCTGGCAGGCGATTGCATTGATCATGACCTCGCCATTCTTTGTCACTATCGGGGCGCGGATGATGCTGGGCGAGGCTGTCGGAGCGGAACGCTGGGGGGCTGTGCTTGTCGGGTTCATCGGCGGGATGATTATCCTTTCGCCGTGGTCTGATAGCTTCACATGGCACGCTGTGTTGCCGGTGGGTGCTGCGTTCCTATGGGCGATGTCGTCATTGGTGACCAAGGTTTTGACCCGCACCGAAACGGTGGATTCGCTGACCGTTTATTTACTGGTGCTGCTGACGCCGATCAATGCGGTGCTGGCGGCCAGTAGCGGGTTTGCCATCACCACGGATGACGCGATGTGGCTGATCGTGGCGACGGGGGTTCTGACGGCGGCGGCGAACTATGCGTTGATCAAGGCCTATAGCGTGGCGGACGCGGCGTATTTGCAACCGTTTGACCATGTGAAATTGCCGTTCAATGTGGTGCTGGGATGGGCCGTTTTCGGGTTCTTGCCTGCGGGCGCGATGTGGATCGGCACGTTCCTGATTGTCGGTGCGTCGATCTATCTGCTGGCCCAAGAAGCCAAGCGGTAACCTTGCCCCTTCTTCTTTTCACAAATACCTGCGCCGCAGGCAATCCTATCCGCGCGTCTGCTCGTGATCCAGCCGAAGGCGCGCCACCACTTCGTTATGGTCGGCCTTTTTCTGGTCCAGCAGGGCAGCCTTAACAAACCCCAGATGCGCCATGACTGCGGCGCGGCTGGCGGCGGCGTCGCGGGCTTGAAGGGCCACGTTGATGGCGCGGTGCTGGTCCAGTAGGGCGTGGCGGGTGGTGCGCTGTTTGAACATAACCTGACGGTTGTAAAACACACCTTCGCGCAGCAGGTCATACATCGAGCGCATCATGTGCAGCATGATGACGTTGTGGCTGGCCTCGATGATCGACAGGTGGAATTCGGCGTCCAGCGTGGCCTCGGCTGCGGGATCGGGACTGCTGCTGGCGGCCTCCATTTTCCTGAAAATGGTGTCGATCACTTGCAGGTCGGTGTCTGATGCATGGCGGGCGGCGCGTTCTGCTGCCAGCCCTTCCATATCGCTGCGAAAATCCAGATAGTCGAACACCGCCTCTTCATGGGTGGCGAACAGTTGGGTCAGGGCAGGCGGAAAGGTTGCGCCAAGTGTTTCGGCCACATAGAGGCCAGCGCCGGCACGACTGTCGAGCAGGCCACGGGATTGCAGGTCGGCCACAGCCTCGCGCAGGGAGGGGCGCGATACGCCCATCTTGTCGCTTAACTCGCGCTCAGAAGGCAGGCGTTCGCCAGGGCGCAGGATGCCGCGCAGGATCAGTTGTTCGATCTGGCGGGTGACAGAATGCGACAATTTTTCGGACTGGACGGGTTTGAATGGCATTGTGATCCTTTCGGGTGGTCAAAACATATGACCACTGATCGGTAAGGACAACAAAAAAAGGCCGGACGCTGATGTCCGGCCTTTTGTATTGGTTTTGTGGCGTAGCCTAGGTCACCGGACGGATCACGATTTCAACGCGCCGGTTCTGGCGGCGTCCCTCGGTTGTCTGGTTGGAGGCAATCGGCTCGTCCTCGCCACGCCCAAAGGAACGTACGCGCGATGGCCTAACGCCTGCATCCATCAACACAGACGCAACGGCGCTTGCGCGGCGTGACGACAGGTTCTGGTTATAGGCGGCGGTGCCGGTGTTGTCGGTGTGGCCCACAACATCGACAGTGGTGTTCGGATAGTCCCGAAGGTTGTTGGCCAGTGCCCGCAGATCGCTGCGCAAGTCCGAGCGCACCAGGGCACTGTCGGTGTTGAACAGGATATCCTGTGGCATGGTCACGACCAGATGGTCGCCGTTGTTCACAATCTTGACGTCGCTGCCCATGCTGCCGCGCAAATCAGCCGCCTGTTTATCCATCGCGTTGCCAATCAGCGCACCAGCACCAGCGCCCAAGGCTGCCCCGATGGCTGCATTTTTAAACCGGTCACTGCCGCTTTCGCGAGTGGCACCCAGTAGTGCGCCAAGACCCGCGCCGATCAGGGCACCATTTTGGGTTCGGGTGTTGCCGTTTTGTGGTTCAGGGCCTGGTTCCAGACAGCCTGACAGGGCAAAACTGCCCACGACCAAAAGTATGATAGGTGTTCTAAGTTGCATTTTTTATGCCTCGCTCAATGTTGCCGTTCTTTGACGGGTTATAGATACAAT
This sequence comes from Marinosulfonomonas sp., assembly GCA_022712735.1. Next base: position 4,329 of record JAFLKA010000097.1, read on the forward strand.
ACTGGGCGGTGTTATCGAATATCAACCACCAAAATAGGCTAAAAACCGCCAAAACAAGGGGTTATGCGCTTTTTGCACGCACCCCTTCCCATGCCAGCATGGCCCGTTTGACGGGGAGACCCCAGTGATAGCCGCCCAATCCACCCGATTTTCGCAGGGCGCGGTGGCAGGGAATAAGCCAACTGACGGGGTTGCGGCCAACGGCGGTTCCAACGGCGCGGGCAGCTTTGGGGGTGCCGACGCATGCGGCGATTTCCGAATAGGTGGTGACGTGGCCTGAGGGGATGGTCAGCAAGGCTTCCCAGACTTTGATCTGGAAGGGGCCGCCAATCAGGTGCAGGTTGGCGTGACCGGATTGGGCAAAGGCGGCGGTGACCCACGGGGCAAGCGGGGCGCTATCCTCGGTAAATGTGGCCCGTGGCCAGCGGCCGCGCATATCTGCCATCGCCGCATCGCGTCCGGTTTCGGCGGCAAAAGCCATGCCGCACAATCCCTTGTCGGTGCCCATCGCCAGCGCCAGCCCGAAGGGGGAGTCAAACCAGCCATATCGGATGGTTAGCCCTGCGCCCTTGCGAGCGAATTCACCCGGGCTCATTGATTCCCAGCGCAGGAACAGGTCGTGCAAACGGCTGCTGCCCGACAGGCCAACCTGACCGGCAACGTTCAGGGTGGTAAAGTGGTCGTGTAGCAGGGTTTTGGCATAGCCAAGCGTGAGGTATTGCTGGAACCGTTTGGGCGACACCCCGACCCATTTGGAAAACAGGCGTTGGAAATGGGCGGGGCTCATTTGCAATTCAGCCGCGATGTTATCGAGCGACAGGGTGCGCCCGTTGGCGGCATCAATCACATCAATGGCGCGTTTGATGACGCCGTAATGATAGGCGGTGTCGGTCATATCGGGCATTTGCACATCCTTTGGCTGATTTAACGCTAAGCCAGAGTGGGGTGCTATGCGACCCGAAAGATGCGCTATTGTCCGGTGTTGTCAGGCAACCGAAAGGTGTTGGCGGATGTTGCGGGCGTTCTGGGCGTTTTGTGGCATGAGCAGCGCGGCCTCTCGTGGTTTTAGACAAAACCGTGCGGTTTGCATGGTGTCGGTTTGCGCCCCGAGCAGACCGCGGATTTGCGCCTGTTTTTTGGCGGGCAGGGCAGCGAGCGCCATTTTTCCAGGGAAAAAGCTTTCGACCCACAGTCCTTCGGCCAGCACGATTTCATGTTGCGCAAACAGGATGTGGTAATATGAAATGGCGTGATCAGGCAGGGTTTGGGCAACATCACCGT
>JAFLKA010000098.1 GCA_022712735.1 Marinosulfonomonas sp.
AGGTCACGGTGCAATTGCCGAATATGGTTTTCGCTCACTGCTATGTCTGCCCAAGAGGCAAAGACCATTTCCATAACGTCTGCGTATCCCGCGACCTCTTGTTCATCACGGGTATCAAAGGATTTGATTTCTAAGTTAGACAGCAGCTTCTGAACATCTTGGTCCGATAGTTTGCTGCCTTCAATACGCGTCGAAGATCCGATGCTTTCTATCGTTGCAACACGTCTCAATGCAGATAAACGTTCAGGCGCAAGGGTGCCTAGTGCGCGCCAGGCCCCTTTGAATTCATCAATTTCTGATATCCGGGAAAGGATTTTTGGCGTTATGATAAGGTTGGATATATTGAACATACCCATAATAACACCCATTAACACCCAATAGTCAACCCATTTACTTACCCATTAACACCCGTTCTGTAGCGTTGGCCGACTGTACTTGGAGTTTGTTTCGGCTGAGTGCGGAATGGCACTTTAAGGCTTCTTTCCGTACAGCCGCCGTTTGATCAAAACACAGCGAAGGTCAGCAAGGAGCCCAAAGTGACAAATGCTGCACCATGCATATTTTAACAGAATGGGCGGATTGCAGACCTTCGCTGCGATCAACACCAACGGCGGCAATGCGCAGCCTTTGCAAAGTTGCGTGTCCGGCCCATTCCGGACCTTGGTTGCAAGTGCGAATGTTGTAACAAAAATACAAAAGCTGACATTGGCAACGTTATCTCTGCATTTATGTTCAATTGGTTCTTTGAACTCACTCCAAAACATCGACTAAGGCGATCAAATCGGTGACGCATTGAAGTTGGAGAAACGTAGCTTGAGACGTTTTGTATCTTCTTCGCTCCAGCCTTTTGGTTGGGTGACTTTGAGCCATGCGTCGATATAGCCCGCTGGAGCATAAGTATGCCCGTATCCCGGCGGTACACTGGTGGCCAACGGGAGGTCAAAGCCGACTTGTAGAAACGTTACCAGCGGATACCATTCGAAATAGGGCGAAACATCCGACCCGTGTTCCCCGTCCTTTTCGCCAAGCCAATCAGGGCGATTAAACGCCAAATCTGTTGAGAAGAATACCATCGGGTCGCTGGCATGTTGCAGGTAGATAATGCGTAATGAGCCCCACTCTGCAGTTTCAGCAGGGCCAAAACCGTCCTTTGTCATAAAACGTATCAGACTTCCATTGCCAACCTTGGGACGCCAATAAGGAGAGTTTGGATTGCGCCCCTTGGTAACATCTGCCCAGATCGTGCTGGCAAATGGCGGGCCACTCCAAAGCGCGCCATCAATCGGGTCGGCCAGCAACTTGGTGATGTCAGCAGACGCCTCAGAACCAAGCGCCCCGAGGCTCAGGCCAAATAAATACAATTTCGGGCGCGTTTCGTGGGGCAATTTTGTCCAATATTTGAACACTTCATCAAACAAGGCTTTGGCTGCGCGGCGTGAACGATCAGGATCAACGATTAGCGACAGCCAGCTGGGCACATAGGAATATTGCATCGAGATGATTGATACGTCGCCTTGATGAATGAACGCCAGAGGCTGAACAAAAGCGGGATCAAGCCACCCGGTGCCCGTTGCGGTGGCCACAACAAGGGTCGAGCGTTCAAACCCTCCTGATCGGATCAAATCCTCAACAGCGATCGCAGCGCGTTGCTTAAAATTTTCACCGGTATCAAAGCCTGCATAGACCCGAATGGGTTGCAGTGCAGGCCGTCCGGTGAATTCCGCTATTTCAGCTTGATCCGGTCCACTGGTCAAAAACCGCTTGCCATTGCGGCCAATATCACCCCACGAAATGACAGAATTTGGATTACCAGAACTGGTACTTAGTTGCGGTTGAGAAACCCCATCATCTTGCACACGATCCATTGTCGCAAACATTTTATCCATGGAATTCAGGCTGGTTTGCACAAGGAAGCCATTCACCAGGGTGGCGACAAGAATGAACGCAATCAATGACCCCAGTGCAATCGAAATACGTCGTGGAAACACACGATTGATCTGCCGGATAATTTTTTTGCCTAACTTGATCAGTGCCCGCACGATAAAAATCAAGACAATCGCCGTTATCAACGCGATCAATGCAACACGAACAGGATAACCTGATGTGATTGGCGCCATTTCCATTAGTTCACGAATGGAATTTTGCCACAACGTCATCCTGTTGAGAGTGTAGAGCGAGAGGAGCCCCAAAAGGATTGAAAATGGCCAGGAGACCTGTGTTCGAAATTTTGGGGGCAATTCCTTGATCTCGAGAAACCGCCAAATAAAGAGCGCGACGATCCCAACCCCGTATCCAACACCCAATAAAACACCCGACAGGATGCCCTGTACCATGGGTGGGCGTGGTAACATTGAAGGTGTCAAAGAAGCGCAAAAAAACAGCAAGGCCACCAACAACCCAACGATTGAAAATGAATTTGCAAAATTCCTGATCATATTTACCTCCTTGAAACAGATGCCATTAAATCGTGCGCCACCATAGGCAAGACCCGCAAAACTCTTGGGTTGGTTTTAATCCTTAAATTCGTCTTTCATTTTTCTATGATACTTGCACCGCCATGAATTCCATTCGGTTGCACGATGTGAAGTGACCTAAAAAGTTTTGACAACACGCAGGCGAGCTTGGTTGAAATCTGGACCAAACACGACTTCCGGACGGATAGACAGTCTCCAGCCAGGTTCCCAGCGTGCACCGATACCAACGCGCTCTGCATCGGCAAAGTCTGCGTCAGTATATCCAGTCCAAATCGATAGGTTACCGTTGATTTTATAAACCACATCTGCCCCCCATTCCCATCCAACAGCGGGAGAGCCATCGCCAATTACATAATTTTCGCTGCCATTGTCTCCGGAATACCAGGCCTTGAGCGATATGTCGTCATCTGCATCAAATTCGATAGATGCTTTCCAGACAAGCGCGCTTGCTGCGCTGTTGTAAAGTATTGTGCCCGCGAGACGTGCCCTGTCACCCTGGTAGGATACTCCCACATAAGGATCAATTGAACTTTCATCAGAAATCCCTGATTCTGGTGAGAATGTAGTATCCTGAATGCCAACGGTAGTTGAAAAGTCGTTGCCGGAGAAAGTGTAATGGAGATAGGCGGCCCTATCGAGAGAGAAATGGGCAAGATAAGAAGCTTTCTGCCAGCCATTATCATGGTGTTCAGTAAAAAATGTCGGCGCGTAACCTATTTGCAGGCCGCCCAAACTAAGGAATACACGATCGGACGTGTTGATCACGCCATCAACACCATCAAATTTGATGAACCGATGACTAAAATACGCTTGAAACTCGCCATAGTCAGTTTCAATGCGAGCATGGAAGCCCAGATCGGCGATCGCACGGGTGGTCACCTTAGAGGTACCTGCAGTTTTGGTGGCGAAACTTTCAACGCGAACCTCCCCGTTGAATTTCAGGCGGGTTCCGGTGCCGAGAAGATTAAAAAATCCGTTACCATAAGTGTCGCAGATACTTGCAGATTCCACAGGCTCTGCAATTTGGGCACTTGCTCCCGGGGCCATGACCGCAAACGCAGTCAATGTAGCTGTTAAACCAATAAGAATACGGCTCATTTTATTTACTGATCTCAAGGTTTAATCCCCGTTAGGCACAATTAATAATTATCGCCCGATATAGAGCGCTAGTGCGATTATTTTACAAAAATACGTTCGCATTTTTCAAAATTGATCGGGGCGCATCTGTGCATCTTGTCCACAATCGACAAACAAAACAGCGCCCGAGACATAACGTGATGCTGGGTCTAACATAAATAATATGGTATCCGCGATCATCTCTGGCGTGGCCGTCTTACCTGAAGGGTTCACCTTTTTAAAATCAAGCATAGTTGCAGCGAAATCTTTTTCGCTGAGACCATCCATCACCTTGTCTGCCATTGGTGTTTCAGTAAAGCCTGGCACTACAACATTCATTCTTACACCTCCTGAGCGCATAAACTCAGAACTTTTGCGACGAACCCAGCGAATTAGAGCGTTCTTTGCGCCTCCATACGCACTGTGATCATCCAGTTTCTCAACAAGAGCTAAGGACTTCTCTTCATCACCCAGCAAAAGGGTTTGAATGTACTCCTCATCTAGACCAGGCAGCGTTGCATTGAGAGAACCTACTGCCACAATGGCCCCCTTTTTTTTGGCTACCTGATCCACGAGTCCCTCTATGAGTACTGTCGATCCGAAGAAATTGACTTGGCTCATTAGGGAAAGTGGTTTTGCCACAGGAGACACACCGGCACAAGGAATGAACCCATCTAGACCTTCGGGAGCCATTTCTTTGATACCTTCAATCGCACTTTCACGACCCTCTGTGGTGGATAAATCTGCATTGATATCGGCATCGTGCAGATCTACCACAAAGACCCTGTCACCGCGCGCGCACAGTTTTTCCTTCAGGGCAGCGCCAATACCTGTTGCTCCGCCAGTTATTGCATACGTCTTAGCCATAAGATTTCCTTCTTTTTCTTGAACATGAAGTGCAGGTGCTGAAAGTCCGGTAGAAAATCTCTAGCGGCCAGGACGCTAGAGAGTGCTACAATCGACGCTGCCTTTTTACCTGAATCTATACCATCGCAATTATTCGCGCCGGCCCGCCAGTGCCGCCTTTGTGCTTCATTGCGCCCACAACAATTGTCGCGCCGCTGGCAGGAACCTTATCGAGATTGGCAATATTTTCGATGCCAAATCTTCCAGTTGGCAACCAAGCATGGTGGGTGGGAAGATACGAGTGTGGGGCAATGCCCTGATCAAGCGAAAAGGTGTCGGACGCTATCGACATGGCTTTTGTTTCTTCTATCAACATTTTTGCGGTTTCCACATGGAAGCCGGGGAAGTGATGTAATTTTCCGTCAAATCCACGGTATTCTTCTGGGTTGTTCCACTTTGCCGCCCAACCGGAATGCATCGCAACACATGCGTTATCTGGTACGGGGCCGTATTTGGCGATCCACGCTTTCAAGTCGTCCGGTGTCACCATCGTATCTGGATCACCTTCGGCACGCGCAACGATATCAATCACACAAAGCGGTGCAACAAGGTTTTCAACCGGAATTTCGTCAATCGTGAACCCGTCCGCTGCAACGTGTGCACCTGCATCCACATGGGTGCCTATGTGTTCAGCAAACGCAAGTTTGAACATACCAGAGCCGTGTTCCGGGACATTGGCCACCTCCTCCATGGCAAACCACTTTCCGCCAAGATACGTGGGGACACTTTCGTGAAGGGTATGAGTCAAATCTACTAACTGATTATGACCCTGCGCCATTGCCACAGACGGGCTGGTCATGGCTGCGGCGGCGGCACCGACACCGGTTGCAGCCGCTGTTTTGAAAAAAGAACGCCGCGACAGCATTTTTTTCTTAATCGCATTAATTGTATGGTTACTATACATGAGTATTTCCTCTTAATTTTCGCTTTTAACCACCCATTGCTAACGTGCAATCTGGCCAACAACCTCAAGCGCAGCGGTTTTCCTGAGTTTACCGGGTGTGAAACCAAGTTGGCGTTTGAATGTGTGGATCATATGGGACTGGTCATAATACCCACATGCAGCAGCGATGCCCGCAAAGCTCTCTTTGCTTTCCGTGATTAGAGTTCTGGCCCGAAATACACGGCGTTCGATTATGTATTTCTTTGCGGACATGCCGAATGCGGTCTTAAATGCTGACTGAAAATCAGCTAGCGGTAAATCAAACGATCCGGAAAGTTCCCCAAGGAGGGTTTGATCGTCCAGATTTGTTTCAATAAAATCTGCGACCTGTAGCATTTCGTCCTCGCACAGACGTGGTGCATCTTGTTCGGGCAGTCTCCGCACCCGTCGCAAGATTGACCCCAAAATCACAAATGCGGTGCCCTCAATCAGCAGCCGACTGTGAGCCCCTTCATGGCCCAACTCGCCCCAGATTGTTCTCATGGCTTGCGAACAGTCTGGTTCCATCAGGCTTTCCGTGAGTCGTGGCGAGATTTGCCTTTGGTATTCATGAAAATCCATCTGGGTGCATTTGGCGAAAAAACTATCCGGGATGCTAACGCCAAGAAGGTTGAGCGGCTTGTGGAACACGATCTCGGTCAGCGACCATGGCGCGACGATAATGACACCATTGGGGCCGATACAACATCGGTTGGTTTTTCCCAGCACTTTAATATCAGCAGACAGCGATTCCGATGTTGTATTCTGAATCATTACAATCTCGCCCTTGGGGGAACATATCAATCGCCCCTTGGGTTGTTTGATCTGCATGGCACAAACTGTGGTTTCTGGATCCACTCGATACTCTTGAACCCGACCGATGTTTTTGTCCGCCCGATACCAGTTTTCTGAGGGGATTTTGGCCCTGATCCTATTCATGACCAGACTCCACCAAATTGCTGTGGCGACGGGAAAACCACCAATGGAAATTAACACTCTCAGCAGGCTCGGTGTTGTTCATTCGCATAAAAGTTTACTCCAGTAACTTGCACGAATCATGGGCTCGACGCGCCCCGATGACTGCATATTACCGACTGCCCCTGCCGTGTTTTTGGCATCTGGTGCCGATTTTTTGACATATGCCGCCAAAGCATCTTGCCGATCACTAGGAGGGTGGATGGCGCAATGCGTGGGCAGCCAAAGGCTTGGCCGCACGGCCAGAGCGCAGATGCAGTGTAAATGTGACAAGCTGTGTTTTACCCCGCCGCTTTGCGGTGTTGGTTCGGGGATATGCCCTGCCATCGCTGGAAGGCGCGGCTAAAAGACGAAACATCGGCATAGCCGAGGGAAAATGAAATGTCCGAAATCGATTTATTCCCCTGCTCCAGCATGGTCAGAGCAGAGCAACACCGCACATCTTCAACTAAACCTGAATACTCAATTCCCTGAGACTTGAGGCGCCGCTGTAGCGTACGAGTGCTGTATCCAAGTTGCTCAGACACCTTCTCAATCTGAACTGTATTCGCTTCTAGGCCCTGCTTGATCTCAGCGGTCACAACCGATTTCAAATTGTGCCATTGAGGCCATTTCCCTGATTGTTTGGTGAGGTGATCCTCTAGTATCTGGCATAGATCTGGGTCGTGATTTGTAAGAGGTGTGCGGGCCGTTCCATTGGTAAATTCCAACCCGTCGAATTCATGGTCAAACAGAATTGGTGCCCGAAAATACTGTTTCAGCCGATTGATGTTTTGCGGTTGTGGTCTTCGCAGATAAACTTTCAACGGGTCCCATCCTGATCGATGCGTTTGCCTGATCCAGCGAACGTAGAATGCCAGTTGCGCCTCGGTCACAAGGCTTAAATCCTGACCGTCAGCATCCAAAAAATCCAGAGTCAGCAGATTTGTATGACCAAGTGACCGGACCCGAGCCAGGGTTGCCTGCTGGATGCAACGGGTAAAGGACGACACAAACGCAATGCCCTCCCCAATCGTCTTGGAATAATAAAGGCGCAGTCCAAACGCGCCATACTTGCGGACATCTGCCCTTTGCCCCATTTGCAATCCGAAATGGGGGTCTTGCAATTCCTCTGCGGCCAAATTTAACAACGATGTGTAGTCGCGCAAACTGATCGTGGCATCGGGCGAGTCCAGCGTTGATATATCCAGCCCAAGTTGTTGAAAAAGCGCCTTTGCGTCGCCCCCCATTTCCTTGAACACCGTTGAAGCCGAGTGCATAATGCAGATGTTTGCAATAGGCCGCCTCATATGTCGCGCTCCAAAAAAGGACTCCTTGCCAGCCGGTTTAGCGGAAGTGTTTGACGCCCCCTTTGCCAACAATATTCAAGCACCGACCGCACTACTCATGCGCTCGGAATTTCTATGCTTTATCGGTCAGTTGTCAGGATGAAACTGCATGGGGCTAGCCAAGTCACGTTAATCTATGTTATTAACGTGACTTGGTATTGATCATGTTCTCTCGCTAATTTCAGACCTAACTATCTGGGAAGGAATTAAAAATCTGCGTGGGAATAATCTGGAGATGATAAATCCCAATGGGTAAGCCGACAAAACTTGATGTTAACGATCAACTGAACAGAATACTTGGTAGCGAGGGATTCTCTGCGGCTAAACGGTTGTCCGATTTCCTGGAGTTCATCGTTTCTGAAACACTTGAAGGGCGCGCTGCCACATTGCAGGCATACCCCATCGCGCTGGAAGTTTTTGGCAGGGGCCCCAATTTTGATCCGCAGTCAGACTCGATTATCCGGGTTCAGGCAGGACAGCTTAGACTACGCCTTGAGGAATTCTACGCTCAGTCCGGGCACAGCGATCCGGTTCTGATACGGGTCCCCAAGGGGGGATACGTTCCAACATTTACCCACCAAGAGGTGCCGGCAACAATCAAAACGACGGTAGCTGAAGTTGGAGATTCCACACCATCCATTATCGTTTTGCCGTTTAACAATCTGAGTGGGGATACCAGCAAGGACTATTTCAGCCTTGGCCTGACAGAAGACATCATTGCGGCGCTGTCCTGCTTTCCGGACGTGAAGTTATACGCGCGAAATTTGACTTCCACAAAGCGTAGTTTGGATGCCGACACTATTGCGCTTGCGACAGACCTCAATGTTCGGTTCCTGCTCGAAGGCAGCGTTCGGCATGGGTGCAATGGGCTGCGAATTTCTGTGCGGCTTGCGGAGGTTGAGACCCGCAAGATACTTTGGAACAAGGCCTATGACAGAGGCCCGGTCGCGGCAGATATTTTTGACGTCGAGAACGAAATTGCTGTTAGTGTTGCCGCAGAGATTGCTGGCCCCTCTGGTGACATCACAAAGCACGACCTCCTTAAGGCTAGCCGCAGACCGCCTGAAAACATGAGCGCTTATGATGCCGTGCTTCGCGCATATGCCTATCGTCGCAATCCCAATAGCAAAGAACATGGGGAAGTAACGACACTGTTGAAAGCTGCCATTAAAAGTGAACCGAATTACTCTGAGGCTGCAATGATGCTGTCCCAGATGTACTTGGACCAAGGGCGTATGTTGTTTAATATTGAAACAACGGTGGAAGATGCCGTTGATCGGGCGATAGAGCTTGCAAAGCTGGCGATAAAACTCGCCCCGAAAAATTCGGTCGCCTGGCACTTGTTATCTTTGGCTTATTTCCAAATACGAGCGTATCCACTCGGTCAACAGGCTGCGGAGCGTTCGCTCTCGCTGAGTCCAAATCACCCGGATACGCTGGCGGATTTCGGATTTCAGTTGTGGTCAATGGGGCAGCGCGAGCGCGGACTTGAAATGGTCGCGAAGGCTTTGTCTCTCACACCTTTTCCACCCGGAATATACTATACTTCTTATGTACAGGAAGAATATCTTAATGGCCGCGACGAACAAGCATTGCGATACGCGCTAAAGCTTGGAGCCGATGATCTCTTTTGGAAGTATATTCTCCTGGCTGCTATCTACGGACAATTGGGCCAGGCAGGCGATGCCTGTGATGCCCTCAACAAAGTTAATCAACTCAATCCGGCATTTGGACAGTTAGCAATTGGAGTGATGGAAGACTGGCCATTCCCACCTGCCTTCACAGCCCGCCTGATTGATGGATTGAAAAAGGCTGGCTACAAATTTTCAATTGACGCCAAGGTCATGAAGCAATTTGTATCCGAGCGGTAGCGCCGTTTTTACAATTCCTCGCACGCACTACAATATTCAGAATATCTGTATGCCTATACTAAGCGCATGCACTATTGATGGAATTACGACATGAATAAATTTGGTGTATATTCCGAGGTTGGCAGATTGCGCAAAGTCATGATTTGCCGTCCCGGCCTTGCGCACACTAGGCTAACGCCCCGAAATATGGCTGCCCTGCACTACGAGGATCAGCCATGGGTTTATCAGGCCCGCATTGATCATGCGGATTTTCAGATGAAGCTGGAGGAACGGGGCGTCGAGGTTCTGGAATTCCACACGGCCCTAGAAGAAACCGTTAAAAACGCTGAAGCGCGCCAATGGCTACTGGACCGGATAATTACAGAGAACCACGTCGGCACCGGTATGCTGCACGAGTTGCGGGCCTGCCTGGACGAAATGGACGCGGAAGCTCTCAGCAACTATCTGATCGGCGGGATTGCCGTTGATGAGCTGCCCTTCAAGATTTCAGAGAATCTCAAAACTTATCTTGGCGAGACAGAGTTTGTGATCCCACCGCTGCCGGGCATGCAGTTCATGCGCGATAGCAGCAGCTGGATCTATGGCGGTGTCATCCTTAACCCAATGTCCAGCACGGCGCGCAAGCCCGAGACGTTGCTGGTGACAGCCGTTTACAGGTTTCATCCCGATTTTAAGGAACAAGGCTATGAGACTTGGTGGGGTGACCCGAGTTTCGAGCATGGGTTGGCTACGATCGAGGGCGGTGATGTCATGCCATTGGGAAAAGGGATTGTCCTGATTGGTGTGGGAAAACACACTAGCCAGCAGGCCGTGGGACAGTTGGCAAAGGCACTGTTCGCCAAAGGTGCTGCCGAACGCATCATATCGTGTCAGTTGCCACCGGCCGAGACCGGTTCACATCTGAGCAAGATATTCAGCCTTTGCGACCGGGATATTGCAACCGCCAACGTTGCGGCCTGTAATAGAATCAATTGCGTCAGCCTGCGCCCTAGTAACCGAGAGGGGAAGATTGATTTTCACATTGAATCCAAACATTTTTTCGATGTTGTGGCCGAATGCCTTGGCATCAAGAAACTCACTATTGTTCCCACCGGTGAAGACGGTTTCAACAAACAGCGAGAGCAGTGGGACGACGGTAACAATGTCGTTGCAATCGAGCCGGGTGTTGTCGTGGCCTATGACCGGAATACCTATACCAACACTCTTTTGCGCAGCGCGGGATTGGAAGTGATTACAATTTCGGGTTCTGAACTCGGGCGCACGCACTCTGGTGGGCATAGCATGACATGTCCGATCTGGCGCGACGCTATAGACTTTTAGGGGCTGCTCCAGCTGAGAGCTGAACCTTACGCCAAGTAAGGTAATTCATCGCTGTTTCGGCCAACTATGCTCGCTAGAAATGCGGCAATGAGCCCCTCCAAGGGGTGAGGTGCGTACGGCTAGCTCTGGTGAGCAGTCCAGATAGATCTGAGCCTTTGCTCTGGTTAAAGAAGGGCCGCCAACTTGACGATACCGGCAGGCCCCTCACACTAACAGGAATATAGAAAGAAGGCATCAGGTTCACTAAACCTAATGGCGGCTATACGCCAGCCATCGCATCAACCGCCAACATTTCGGGGTTTTCGGTGCAGAGCGCATCGAAAGCAACGACAGTAGCGACTATACCCTGACCCGAAAACTCCGAGGAACCCGCTTCGCCGTTTTTATACCCGATCAGCATTGCGGTGACAAAATTTGCGTCGTCGTCAGGCAAAGTAATAACATCCCAGCAGCTCATTTCCTTGAGATCGAAGGGATCAGAACTTGGGGTTTCTTGTGCGTTTAGCGGCAATGCCAGCAAAGCTGTACCGGCAAGAATTTTGATTAATTTTAGCATGTTGTAGCTCCTAATTGTTGCGAAACAGCTTAGCGATTGCGCATACAGTGTTCGTATTCGTTTCGGTATATCCGCGCCTTGCGATTATTCCCGCGATTGGCGTTCGAAATGCCGCCAAACACGAGCCCAATGCCAGCCGCCCGTTTGCGATCACGACGGCTCCCGCCAAGAATGCCGCTAATGATTGCTCCGCCAATCGCACCGTTGATGGCCCCACCGACTACATTACCCGAACGACCGCGATAGCCGCTCAGATCTTTAGCACGTTCCTTGCAATAAGCGCGATAGCCTTGCGCCTCGGCTGATGTCGACAGCAGTATTTGTGATGGCACGAGAAACGATGCCAGCACTATTCCAGTCATCAAGCGACTTGATTTACGTTGAGTCATAGTGTCTCCCTTCGAAAGTTTCAGTTCTTTTTTGTAGCGCAAACTGCTTCCTCCTCTTTTGTTATAATTGGGTTCTGACGCAAAATTTTTGAAGCCTGATTTAACCCCTCGGTGGGAGGGAAGTATTGTAAATGCATTGTAGAATTGTAGAATTGAATTGGTGCTGTTCAGCTCCAAGCGTTCATTAGCCGTCAGAAATTGAGGAAGACGTCTTTAATCGTCACAGCTTACTTGCGCCGACTGAATGCAAGGCGCAGGAGAGCTCTCCCCAGCGTTTTTCAGCCGGTTAATATCTGCGATCAGTGTCGGGGATGTTGCTAATGCAAAATGGTTGAACTTGTCTCCATCAGTAAACTCTGACAAATCAACGATGTCGATTTCGTCACTATTGATTTTCGAGATATCCATATTATCACCCAGGCGCACATTCCCCCCCGCTATCAAGCGCATGAGCCCCAAGGCTTTGTCTTCCTTTGAGCCAAGAATGACAAAAGGCTGTGGCAATGGGTTAATATCGGCAATCTGACTGTTGAAAACATCGATATCAATATCCGGTGACAGCAAAAGTACCAATGCAATTTTCGATCTGATCCTCGGATTCCCGTCCCGATATATCTGCCGCAGCGCTTCCAACAACACTTCCGTGCCAAGCGAATGCGCGACCAGGGTAATTTCCTGGGCGTTTGAATCTGCCAATAATTCCAGCAACTCCTCTAACCCGTTGCGGGCAAATAGCGCACTATCGCGATCATAAGCATAAAACTTAAGGCGAGCAGCCGAGGGCCAAGAATAAAGCACAGCCGGGACCTCGGAATTATAGTCTGACTTAAGCTGCGCTATCCGATAGAGTGCCTCAGCATAATTGGTGTTAAAGCCATGCACAAATACAGTGACCTCGCGCTTGCCATTCTGGTTGATTGCCCCCGGAGACATGATTGCCCGGTTCAGGCGCGATTTGAAATCAGCGGCCGGTATTAATATGTTTTCGCGCACGATTGCGAAATCCGTTTCGGGGTCAATATCGCCTTTTGGCCATTCTATCTTGCCCGCCTCATGGGTCGGCGGAATGGAAATATCATAGGTGCCTAAACTCAGGTCAGATGATCGTCCTGTCCCGAAGGTGGCATTTGGCTCGGGCGTACGACTGGTCGCAACAAAGACCTGTTCGACGTTTTGAGCCACTTGCGGTGTCGAAAGAAAACCAAGCTCGCCACGTGGCCCTGCACAGGCGCTGGCCAGCGCTATCATCACAATCGCAACAGTCTGAACCTTGAAGAATTTCATGACGAGTCCTTTAAAAGTTCAGAAAAATAGCCAACCAGAAACGCAGTGCTGATCCCGAAGACCAACACACCGGTGACAGATTCGATAGCTGCGAAAATGCGCAGGTCACTGCCGAGCACAATATCGCCATAGCCAAGCGTGGTATACGTGACCATTGAAAAATACAGCGAGTCGGCAAAATCCGGCAAGGCCCCGAGAGCCCAATAGCTGCCGGCCCAGAAATAGAACTGCACAACGTGGGAAAACAATATGCCCAGAAAAATCAAAATGGTAAGTTTGAAATATTTATTGCTCTGGAGCTGCGGTTTTTCGGCATAGGATTTAATTCTCTTCACCAGTTCGATCAGGATAAAAATGTGCCAAGTGGCGCAAAGACACAAGATTCCACTGGCCAGAAATATTTGCGCCAGCACTCCCATCAGTCCGGCCTAATTGGTTACCGGCTGAACAACCGGCACAGTCATCCCCCAATCTCCACCAAGTGCAACGTTCAAATCGACAATCTGGTCAAGCCTTTCACGGTTCAGAGTTTGGTAATTGCTATTGAGCGAGAACACTTTTTGCTCAATCTGCAAAACATCCTGTAGTTCCACTTCGCCCGCCTGATAGCTAATCCGAATAAGACGCAGAGCCTCGCGGGCCTGCCCACGGGCGCGCTCCACAGCATTGTGGCGGCCACTTAGGACACGGCCCTGATCCAGTTGCTGCTCGACCTCTTGAAAAGCAGTCAAAGCCGCCGTCGCATAGGCTTGCACGGCTTGCTGCTGTTTCAGGGTCGCATCTTCGACTTTAGCCTTTAAGGAACCTGCGTTGAAAATCGGTGTGAGGATGTTTCCTGCGATGCTCCAGCCCAGATTGCCAGAATTCAAGACGTTCCCCAATGACGCAGAGCTGCCCTTCGCAGAGGCCGATAGGTTAAAAGCCGGAAGCCGCGCGGCCTGGGCCTGATTGATCCCTTCAAATGCAGCTGCGACTTTTCGTTCCGCTGACAACAAATCCGGGCGGCGTTCCAGCAAGGACGAAGGCAGGCCTGCTTTTGGTTGGCGTGGGATGCGCGGAAAAGATTTGCGCAGGCTCAGATCGGCGCTTGGATAGCGCCCAAGTAAAACCTGCAGCCCACGTTCTGCAGTGCGTATTTGCCCGCGTGTTTTGATTAAGGTTCCCTCGGCAACGGCCAAATCCGAATTGATCAGAGATATGTCCTTGTTCGAGGATAAACCCGCATCGACCTGCGCACGCACAACCGTTTGCAAGCCAGCCAATGAATTGCGCACCAGTTGTGCCACCCATGCTTGTTGGCGCGCCTCAAGTGCGGCGAAATAGGCTTTGGCTACACTACCCGCAATCGAGAGCTGCGAGTAATGCAGATCGGCCTGCGCGACATCGCGCTGAAACAAGGCGGCACGACGTCCTGAACTTAAGCGCCCCCAGACATCAACTTCCCATTGGGCTTGCAGGCCAGCTGTAATCGCTCCCGCAGGCCCTGCTGTGCCCACAACATCGGATCGTCCCGCCCCAAAAGTGCCGTCCAGCGATGGATAACGCGATGCGTTGGCCTGAATGATGAACGCATTGGCCCGTTTGACGTTCAGCGCGGCGGATTTCAGATCGTGATTATGCGCGATGGCCTCATTCACCAGTCGGGTCAGCACCGGATCATTAAAGGCAGAAAGCCAGCCGTTCAGAACCGGTCCCGAAAGATTTGCGGCCCGCCATGTCGTGGGCACTTTGCCAACTTCGACTTTTGTCTGAACACTGGATTGCTGCAAAGCATCTATCACCGGCGCGCAGGCAGTCGACAAAAGCAGCGCCAGAATGGCGGCGGATTTAGGGAAGGCAAGGGTCATTAAACGATCTCCCTTTCAGAAGTTTTGATGCGGAAGAATATAGCATAGAGCGCCGGGATAACGACCAGCGTCAGAACTGTTGCAAAGCTAAGCCCAAAGATAAGCACCACCGCAAGTGATCTGAAAAATGCGTCCGTTAGCAATGGGAATACCCCCATAACGGTGGTTATTGATCCTAACATAACCGGACTTAGTCGGCTGGCAGCAGAATCGACAATCGCGTCAAACCGCGGGATGCCATCGGCAATTTTCTGATCCATTTGGTCAACCAGAACAATGGCGTTTTTAAGCATCAAACCAGACAGGGACAACACCCCGATGATCGCCATAAATTCAAGCGGCGTGCCCATCACCAGCAATCCGAACACAACCCCGATGATCGACAGCGGCAGTGTCAGGAAAATCAACACGGGCTGGCGAATGGCGTTGAACAACATCATTACCACCAGCACCATTGCCGCAATCCCCATTGGCAGCGCCGAGGCCAGACTACCATTGGCTTCCTGGCTGTCGCCAAATTCGCCTTTCCATGTCAGCTTGTATCCCGCTGGCAAGGGGATCGCCTCGATTTGCGGACGCAGACGTTTGAACAGATCACCTGACAGGATATTGGGACCGGGGTCGGTTTTTGCCGTAATCGCCAAAACCTTGTTGACCCGCAGCAATTTACCATCGCGCCATTCCGTTTTGAATCCGTCAACCAACTGGCGCAGGGGAATAGCTTCGCCCGAAACGCTGCTGGTCACCTGAATAGTACCGATCGAATCTACTCCTAGCCGCTCCTTGTCGGGGGCGCGCTCAATTATCGGGATCAGCAGGTCGCCTTCGCGGAATACTCCGACAGTCCGCCCTGTGAAGTTCACATTCAAAGCGGCCGAGACATCTTCCCGTGTGACGCCCATACGCCGGGCGCGGGATTCATTCAGGATTGGCACAATCACGCTGCTGGGCTGACGCCAGTCATCCTTGGTGGAAATTGTGTCAGGGTCATTGGCCATGATGGTCTTGGCTTGCTGCGCAATATCCCGCAGCACGGCCGGGTCTGGCCCGGAAAATCTGGCGGCGATTTTTGAGCCACCACCTGGCCCAAGCTGAAAGCGCCAGACCTTGGCTTGAGCATCAGGGAAGTTGGCGGCGATATAAGACTGGATTTCGGGCATCAAGCCGTCAATCATTTTATAGTCTTCGACTTTGATCAAAAACTGGCCATAAGAGGAGTTTGGCGATTCCGGTTCATAAACCAGCATAAAGCGAAATGTTCCGCCACCAATCAGTGTATTGACAGTGGTCACGCCTTCAATGGTTTCCAGCTTTTCCTCGATGGTGATCATATCTGCTTTGGTCTGATCAAGGCTACTGCCTTGGGGCAGCCAGTAATCCACAACAATCAGCGGCGCGGTCGACGCCGGAAAGAAGCCGGGTTTAACATATGCAAACCCGACGACTGAAACCGCAAACAGCCCGACCATGGCGGCAATAACCAGGTATCGGGTTTTGATGACACCTCTGATAAAGCTTTTGTAGGCCCTGATAAATGCGCCATCGGGTTTGGGTTCCACCGCTTCGCCAGTGCTTTCCTTGAACAGTATGACGCTGAAAAGCGGGGCAAGGGTCACACCGAACAACCAACTGAATGACAGGGATATCAGGATCACCCAGAACAAATGGCCAGTATATTCGGCGGTCGATCCCGGTGCCAAACCAATCGGCGCAAAGGCAATGATACCAACAATTGTGCCACCAATCAGCGGCAACCATGTCTGGCTGACAGTCTCGATTGCAATGTCGATCCGGCGTTTGCCCTGCCGGACCCCAATCAGTATCGCATCCACAACAACAATGGCGTTGTCCACCAGCATCCCCAACGCGATAATCAACGCACCCAGAGAAATACGGTGCATCGGAATGCCTACCAATTGCATCACAGCCAGCGTTGCGGCAATGGTGATCAGCAGCACACCGCCAATGACGATAGATGTTCTTATCCCCATGAAAAGGGTCAGGACCACAAGCACAATCAACACCGCTAATCCCACGTTTACAGCAAAATCGTTGACAGCAAACTCGACGATCGCGCCCTGATTATAATAGTCATGGACCTCCAAACCGATCGGGCGTTCGCTTTCCATAGCCTCTATCTTTTCTGAGATCAGCTTGCCAACGCGCACAACATTTTCGGTTGTCACCACCGAAACCCCCAGGCCGATTGCCGGACGGCCATCATACCGCATCAGCATGGATGGCGGGTCTTGATACCCGCGTGTCACCGTCGCAATGTCGCGCAAGCGAATGACACGGCCCTCGGAGCCAACCGAAACCACTGTATCTTCCAGATCGGCAATGGTTTCCTGGGTCGGTGGCAGTTGCACAATCAGACGCCGGTTGCCCAGAGCCACAGACCCTGATGGGGTTACCGAAGTCTGTTTGGTCAACTGGTCGAAAATCTGGTCAATCGAGGCACCGGTTGCCGCAATCTGTTTCTGTGACAATTCAATGTAAATCGCTTCGGGTACATTGCCTTGAATTGCGACCTTGCCAACCCCGCCGATGGTCAGCAGTTCGGTTTTGAGCGTCTTGGCGTAGTCAAGCATTTCTCGCTGGCTAAAGCCTTCGCTGGTGATCGCGTAATAGATGCCAAAAACATCGCCGAAATCGGAATTGACAAAGGGCTGGCCCGCGTCCGGCGGCATTTTCCCGCCCGCTTCGCTCACTTTGTTGCGCAGCTTGGTCCAGATGCCCGCCAGCGCCGCCTTGTCAGGTGAAAACGCATATTTGATTTCGACCAGAATAATCGACAAGCCTGCCGTCGATGTCGAGAGAATTTCCTTGACCTCGGGCATCTGCTGGATCGCGGATTCAATTTTATCCGTGACCTCGTTGGCCACTTCCAGCGGGGTAGCACCGGGGTATTGGGTGACAATCTGGGCAATCCGGATGGTAAAATCAGGGTCTTCCAGACGGGGCATGGTCTCATAGGCGGTCCATCCGCCGAACAGGCAGATTAGAATGACAATCGTGCTAATCAGGCGGTTTTTAATGGCGAGTGCAGCGAGATTCATGTTCATGTCCCTAGTCCTCAAACCGGCGGATCGTCATGCCGTCATGCAGGTATGATGCTCCTGCACCAACGATGGTGTCTCCGGCCCCGATGCCGGATGCCACAATTATTTCTTCCCCGATAGAATCGGCGAGCGTAACTTTGGTTTTGGAAACCTTCATCGTCGCGGCGTCGACCTTCCAGACATATGTATCGGTGCCATCATGCAAGATCGCCGAGACCGGAACCCGTATCGTCAACACCTTGGCCGCGTCACCTGTCCTGCGCAGCTTTGCGTGCAATTCGCCCGTCATCCCCCCCAGAACAATAAGCCCGTCAGGCACCTGAAAACTATATTTTATCTCATATGTCTGACTTGCAGGGTCGGCCTCGGGTGCAATTTTATTGAATGTTACTGGGATGCTTATCAAAGGGGCCACATCCAGAATAATCAAAGTGTCTTCCGCCTTGATACTGGCCGAGCTGGCGATCATCTGAGCCGGCACATTCACAACCGCTTCAAAATTTGAAACGTTTTGAATGGTGACGACCGCTGTCGATGATGAAATCGTCTGGAACTGAGCCACATTCACCTGAGAGATAATGCCATCAAACGGGGCAAAAAGGGTTGCATGCCCCAACTGGGTTTTTGCCTCCTCAACCGTTAACAGCGCTTGATCGCGCGTTGATTTGCGCTCATCAAAAACAGTTTGCGCGATGGCCTTTTGCGCCACCAGTGTTTCCGCCCGCTTGAATTCGATTTGCGCATTTTCATATTGCGCTTGCGCCTGCGCGAGGGTGTTTTTCAGCGTGGCAGTATCAAGTTGCGCAATCAGGTCACCCTTGGCAACCGTCTGACCTGCGATTACCGGCAGGGAATTGAGCGTGCCGCCGACCAGCATCGTCAGATCGGCTGTGATGCTTGGCTCGATGATTGTGGGCAGTTTGAGGTTTATTACCGGATCAACTGCAACGATATCAATCAGTTTGGCAGGGCGTATCGGGGCGCTGGATTCTTGCGAAACCGAAGGGCTGGCAGCCGTTAACGCCACCGATGTAATTGCAATCAACAAGCTCGATCGCCCGATCCCTAGAAACATGTCATTCTCCTTAATAGTCCACTGACTCACGCCAAACTGGGCCAGATCGATGGCTGCCCCATACCCATTTGGAAATACCGAGCCCAAATAATTGTGAGTTATTCGAGATGAGCAAATCTTGATATTCATAAATGGCGAAATGAGCGTTGTAAGTATTGTAGGGCTACATGCGGATTGTAAAAAATGATGGCCGCAAATGATGTCAAAACCTAAACTAAAATAGCCGTCAGGTCGGATCATGCCTGACAGGGCGGCAGATCATCTCGCGGCAATACGACCCCGCGCGAATTTTTCCAATACAGCGAAATTGATACATCGTAAGATTTACCTCACGCCATCTGCTTGCATGCCCTTGCGTGGATGGAAAACCGAACTGTTAGCACGAGAAAATTACGTGAGTTATTCCTGATTATGGTTTCTTCTTCTTTTCTCACCAATAGACCACAAACTGGGAAAAAATATTATGATCCCCGAAATTGAAATTCCTGCATTTCTAGCTGTGACGCTGGGTTTTATCGTCTTTTTCCTTGGGGCGTTTTTAACCCGTAAGGTGGCTTTCCTAAAAAACTACAACATACCTGAACCGGTTTCAGGCGGTGTCGCAGTAGCCATCTGCACGTGGCTATACTTTGTAATGACGGGCACACAGATTACCTTTGATTTGGCTGTGCGGGACTACCTGTTGGTTGTTTTCTTTTCTACAATCGGACTGAATGCGCGGATTGCTGATTTGTTTCGTGGCGGGCGGTTACTGTTCATCCTTTTGATCCTGACGCTGGTCTTTATGCTGCTGCAAAACATCGTCGCTTTGATCGGGGTTACTTTGTTCGATCTGCCTGCAACGATCGCTGTGCTGCTTGGATCGGCTTCCCTCATCGGGGGCCACGGAACCGCCATTGCCTGGGGCCCCAGGGTCGAGGAAATTTCCGCATTTTCCGGCGCGGCGGAACTTGGTATTGCTTCGGCCACGCTTGGCCTGGTTTGCGCGGCCCTGATTGGTGGCCCAATTGCCAAACGTCTGATCGACAGAAATCATCTAAAAGCCGATGAAGATGCGGCCCCTATTGTCGGTCTTGAATATTCCGAACAGGATGCCGCAGAAAATCAGGTTAACCAGATCAGCCTGATGCGGGGAATGCTCGCCGCCCATATCGCGGTTTTCCTTGGGTTCATTGCCCATGAGGTTATTGGGAATATGGGAATTAAACTCCCGCTTTTTGTGCCCTGCCTTTTGGTTGGTATTGTCATGTCAAATACGGTTCCGTATTTATTGCCAAAACTGACTTGGCCTGCTGGCAGCCGTGGTCTTGCGGTGATTTCTGATTACTGTCTGTCGGTGTTTCTGGCGATGTCATTGATGAGCATGAAACTCTGGTCACTGGCTGAACTTGGCGGGCCTATCGTGATCATTCTCGCGTTGCAGGTTTTAATGACCGTTTTATTTATATCATTCGTCGTCTTTCGTGTGATCGGTAGCAGCTATCAGGCTGCGGTATTGAGTGCCGGGTTCGCCGGGTTCGCGCTTGGCGCAACGCCAACAGCTATCGCCAATATGTCATCTGTGGCCAAGCGTTACGGCCCGGCTCCCCTTGCCTTTATTATACTTCCACTGGTTTCGGCATTTTTTGTGGATTTGGCCAATGCTTTCATCATTCAGTTTTTCGTTGGGCTTTAGGGCTCAAATCAATGTCAATCAAAGCTCCATCGACAATTCGAGCACCAATGTCTGCTTTGGAGAAGTATGAACCGCAAAGTTTATTTGAGTGGATGACCGCTTCCCGCCCGTTCTGTCGATGCGGCATGTCCGCTTTGGGGCTGGGAGCCGTCATTCAACGTTCGGTGTTCGGACGGCAGTTTTGCGCAGATAGTGTACTTTGCAAAGTTTGGCGAACGGCCCAATGCCGACCTTGGCCAACTACCAAATCGCGGCAACGCGGCTTTCGCATTGCGGACATTCATAACCAAGCAGAAACAGCGGAGATTCCAAGTTTTCGCCAAATGTTGCGGTCAGAATAGCATAAAAGGAGTTGCAGAATTTTTTGATCTCCAAAAGAATAGGCAACGTCGTACGAGGCAATCCGGCACCCGGAGCGTCGGTTTTCGCAATGGTTTCACACTCGGCAAACCCCTGCCAATCTGATTGGCGGATTGGAGCCGATCTCAAAGCGGAAAGGGCGTGAATTATTGACGCACCCTCCTTGAGTTTCATGACAAAGGGACACAGATCTGACGTATGTGCTTTAACCCCAGCGATGTTTGCAGAAATTACCGCACTACGCCAGCAGTATGAAGCCGTGCTGGCGCGAACAGGGATGTGATGGCCTCAGCGAGAAGAAAAGAAAGAGCGGCTCCTGAAGTCAGGGGGTGGAGTTTTTAAAAATCAGGCAGCAACGATGTAAATAATGACGTGGCTGTGTGGAAAGACAGAATTGCCTCTACTGGCTAAACGTGTAGTATTCCTACGAAGCAGAAGTGATATCCATCACCTGATCAAAGGATTATCAATAATTCTCATATGTCCTTCATCAAAGGTATCCTGATGGTAGATAGCAACGAACCACTTATCGAAAAGCTGCAGGTTATTATTCATTGGGCGGTGCGCACATTGGCCATACTTATGGTGTTTGTAATCATCATGGGCGTTGTCGATGTAGCGTGGACCTTATACGGCAGATTGGTCTCCCCTCCTAACTACATCCTGACCATCAATGATATGCTGGCGACCTTCGGGGCATTTATGGCGGTGCTTATTGCCATCGAAATATTCATCAACATCACAGTCTATCTGCGCGAGGATGCCATCCATGTCAAAATCGTCATGGCCACGGCGCTTATGGCCATTGCCCGAAAGGTGATTATTCTTGATCTTGAAAAGACCGGGCCTGAATATCTCTGGGGTATTGCTGCGGTGGTTTTTGCTGTCTCGATCGGCTACTGGTTGGTGCTCACCTTGCCACGTTTTGACCTTACATCAACGTCAAAAGTGCCGAGGGTGGATAAACAGCCTCATACTAAAACTGCGACGCCGAAGCAAAGAAAAGGTGGCGACAAGCCTTCTGGTGATTAGAGGTGACTGATGGGTAAAGCCCTAGAAGAGCCGCCTTGGCATCATTTGCACGGCGAAAAAGCTCTGGCTCTGCTTGATACGGATTTGAACACAGGGTTGGATATTGCCGAGGTAGAAAATCGCCTCCACAAATATGGACCCAATGCGTTGAAAACCCGAAAGGGCAAAGGGCCGTTGCGGCGGTTTCTGGAACAGTTCAATCAGGCGCTTGTCTATATTCTACTGGTGGCGGTGATCATCAAACTGGCCCTTGGTGCTTATGTTGATGCCGGGGTTATTTTTGGCGTGGTGCTGCTCAATTCCGGCATCGGATTTTTGCAGGAAAACAAGGCGTTGTCGGCCCTGAATGCGCTATCGCGTGCCCTGACAGCAGAGGCAGGCGTGCTGCGATCGGGCAAAAAGCATCGCCTTGATGCCACCAAACTAGTGCCAGGAGATATCGTATTGCTGGCATCGGGCGACAAGGTGCCGGCGGATATGCGCCTGTTGCGCAGCCGCAATCTGCAAATCGACGAAAGCACCCTGACCGGAGAATCGGTGCCGATCGAGAAGCGGTTGGGGGAATTGGAGCCGGACATGCCTTTGGCCGACCGGACCAACATGGCCTACTCAACAACACTGGTGACTTATGGAACCGCAACGGGCGTGGTGATCGCAACCGGGGACGCGACCGAAATCGGCCGCATCTCGGGTCTGATTGCAAGCGCCAATGTACTGGAAACACCGCTCACACTCAAAATCGCGCATTTTTCGCATCTGTTGCTTTACGCCATTCTTGGCTTGGCACTCGCCACGTTTCTTGTTGGCCTGTGGCATGGTGACAGTTGGGTTGATCTGTTTTTGGCGGCGGTGGCCTTGTCGGTTGCTATGATCCCCGAAGGCCTACCGGCGGTGCTGACCATTACACTGGCCATCGGGGTGGCACGCATGGCGAAACGGGGCGCCATCATCCGCCGCCTGCCTGCCGTTGAAACGCTGGGCAGCACCACGGTTATCTGCTCCGACAAAACCGGCACCCTGACCCGCAACGAGATGACCGTACAACAGCTTTGGGTTAGCGGGGATACCTACGATATCAGCGGTATCGGCTATGCGCCGGACGGCGACATCCGGCAAGCAGGCGAGCCCGTAGCAATAGACGACAATACCGCCCTTAACGAGTTGCTGCGCGCGGGTCTGCTGTGCAACGATTCCGGCCTGACATTAGGCGACAACGGTTGGGTGATCGAAGGAGACCCCACCGAAGGCGCGTTGCTGGTTGCCGCACAGAAAGCGGGACTTGAGCCACGTCGCGAGTCGGAGCAATTCCCACGGCTTGATGCGATCCCGTTTGAAAGCCAACACCAGTATATGGCGACGTTGCACGGGGGTGATACTCCCGTGATCTATCTGAAAGGGTCGATCGAGAGCGTGCTGGAACGCAGCGCCATGATGTTTGGGAAAGATGGGCAAAGCAAGCCGCTGGATCGTGATCTGGCGCTTGCCCAAGTTGACAGGCTCGCCGGACAGGGACAGCGCGTTCTGGCGTTTGCACGCATAACCCCACCGCTCGGCACGACCGGGATTGATCACAGCGATGTCTCTGCCGGGCTAATCTTCCTTGGCTTGCAGGGCATGATTGATCCGCCTAGGAAAGAGGCTATCTCGGCGGTAGCCGCCTGTCATAGCGCCGGTATCCGCGTCAAGATGATCACCGGCGATCATGCGGTTACGGCTGCCGCCATTGCGGCCCAGATCGGGCTGGACGGGGTCGGGGTATCCGGTCAAGCCCCGAAGGTGTTGAACGGCCGTGATCTGGAGGCGATGAATGCCGCAGAACTGGGTCGGGCCGCGGCTGAAACCTCGGTTTTTGCCCGGGTCTCGCCGGAACAGAAACTGCGGCTGGTCAAGGCCTTGCAGACCCACGGTGAAATCGTGGCGATGACCGGCGACGGAGTTAACGACGCCCCCGCCTTGCGCCGTGCCAACATCGGCGTGGCCATGGGCATCACTGGCACCGAGGTTTCAAAAGAGGCAGCCGACATGGTGCTTACGGACGACAATTTCGCCACCATCGAAGTCGCCGTGGAGGAGGGGCGCGGTGTCCTTGATAATCTGATCAAGTTTCTCATCTGGGTCTTGCCCACCAGCGCCGGTGAGGGATTGGTAATCATGACTGCGGTTGTATTGGGCGTAGCTCTTCCGATTTTACCAGTCCAAGCCTTGTGGATCAATACAACCACAACGGTTCTGCTTGGCCTGACACTGGCCTTCGAGCCGCGTGATCCGCAGATCATGCGGCGTCTGCCACGCCCACAAAACGCGGCCATCCTAAACGGCGAGATGGTTTTTCGTATTATTATGGTCGCGCTGCTGTTACTGGCCGGAAGTTTTGGCTTGTTTGAATGGGCTTTGCAGCACGGTGCCAGTCAGGCCGAAGCCCGCACCATTGCAGTCAATGCCATTGCCATTGGGCAAACCTTCTACCTGCTCAATTGCCGGTCGCTGCGGTTTTCGATCATTCATATAGGGTTGTTTAGTAACATGTGGATATGGGGCGGGATTGCCGCCATGATCATTGCACAACTGGCGTTCACCTATGCACCGGTAATGAACCAATTGTTCCACACAGCCCCGATTGGTATAATGGACTGGATGCAAATTCTAGCTGTCGGGTTGGTGATCTATATAGTTGTAGGTGTGGAAAAGGCGTATCGTCGGAAAAAGGAAAACGGGAAAGAATTACTATGAAATGGTCCTGGAAAATCGCCCGCATCGCCAACATTGATGTTTATGTCCATGCCACGTTTTTCATTCTGATTGCATGGATTGGCCTGAGTTACTGGCAGGCAGAAGGCACCCTGACCGCTGTTGCAAGCGGCGTTGGTTTTATTCTGACATTGTTCGCCTGCGTGGTGGCCCATGAATACGGCCACGCGCTGATGGCGCGCCGGTATGGTATCCGCACCAAACATATCACCCTGTTGCCAATCGGTGGCGTTGCCATGCTGGAGAGTATGCCCGAGAACCCCAAGCACGAAATCGCCGTAGCGCTGGCAGGTCCGGCCGTCAATGTTGCGATTGCGATTGTCCTTTGGCTGTGGCTGAGCATCAGTAACACGCTGGTGCCAATAGAGCAGCTTGACCTGACCGGCGGCCCATTTCTGGAACGCATTCTGGTGATCAACATCATTCTGGCGGTGTTCAACATGCTACCTGCCTTTCCGATGGATGGCGGGCGGGTGCTGCGGGCGGCGCTGGCGCTGCTGATGGGTTTGATTGGATTGCTCTATAACCCTTTCCTGTTGTTCATTGCCTTCTTTGTGTGGATTGGTGCCTCGGCCGAGGCCGGGATGGAACAGGTTAAATCGGTTCTGTCAGGTTCTGATATCAGGCACGCGATGTTGACAGATTATCAGAGCTTGTCACCGGGAGACCCGCTGTCACGGGCGATTGATCTGACCATGGCGGGCAGTCAGACCGATTTTCCGGTGCTGGAAGGCGGCGTGATGGTCGGTGTGCTGGGGCAGGCTGATTTGTTGAAAGGCTTGAACGCACAGGGCGAATATTCTCCGGTCAGCGGCTGGATGAAACAGGGCGTTCAGAGTGCCGAAATAAACGAGCCACTGGAGTCGGCGATGGAACGGTTGCAGAGCTGCAATTGCCGGTTGATCTCGGTCATGGACGCGGGCCGGATTGTCGGCATCATCAACCTCGATAATATCATGGAGCTTGTCAGGATTCAGTCTGCCCTGATGGTCCAAAGCCGGAGTAATCTAGCCAAGTAAGGAGGCCATAGCCATGCGGAACTTGGTATCCGCGGTTTTCTGGATCGGTCTATACCTGATCGCCGTGCTGGCCCCGTTGCTGGCCTTGAAAATAGGCGAGGTGCCGCCCGGCTCGGGGTTCTGGTGGGATTTTTCCATGGGGCTGGGATTTGCCGCGATGTCGATGATGGGCATCCAGTTTTTCCTGACTGCCCGTTTCAAGCGTGCCACGGCTCCGTTTGGCGTCGATATCATCTACTATTTCCACCGTTATCTGGCCGTCATTGCCCTTGCTCTGGTCTACCTGCATTACGGCATTATCTACATCAAAAATCCAGCTGCACTGGGCGTGCTGAACCCGCTGCAGGCCGAGTGGTATATGACAGCCGGGCGGGCTGCGTTGGGGCTGTTCACCTTGTTGGTCATCACCTCGCTGTGGCGCAAACAGCTTCGCATCCACTATGACGAATGGCGCATGGTGCATATTGTGCTGGCAGTATGCGCGGTCACGCTGGCGATGGCGCATATTGTCGGGGTTGGCTATTACATCAATGCCGCCGCCAAGTGGTGGTTTTGGGTGGCCTATACGCTGATCTGGGTCTGGCTGATTGTCTATATTCGTGTGGTCAAACCATGGATGATGCACAAACGCCCCTATCACGTGACCGAATTGCGCGAGGAACGCGGCGACAGCTGGACACTGGTGCTGGAACCGCAGGGGCATGCGGGGATGCGGTTCAAGCCCGGCCAGTTTGCATGGCTGACATTGCGCCAATCCCCATGGCACGTCAAAGAGCATCCGTTTTCGTTTTCCTCCAGCGCCGAGGTGACGGACCGACTGGAATTCACCATCAAGGAGCTTGGTGATTTTACCAGCACAATCAAGAATACCAAAATCGGCCAGATCGCCTATCTGGACGGACCTTACGGCACCTTTAGTGTTGATCGTCATCGACATGCACCAGGGTTTGTCTTTGTGGCGGGGGGCGTCGGGGCTGCACCGATGCTTGCCATGTTGCGCACGCTGGCGGATCGGCAGGACAAGCGGCCACTGTGGTTCCTCTATGGTAACAACACCTGGGACGAGGTGATCTTTCGCGAAGAGCTGGACCAGCTGAAGGCGCGCCTTGATCTGCACCTGATCCATGTGCTGGATCAGCCACCCGAGGGCTGGGAGGGCGAGACAGGGTTCATCACACAAGAAATGCTGGAGCGGGTGCTGCCGGACGGTGCGGCAAAACTCACCTATTTTTTGTGCGGGCCTGAGCCGATGACCAATGCGGTGCAGCGCGGGCTGCATGCGATGCGGGTGCCGATGGGCAAAGTGCACTTTGAAATTTTCGATATGGTTTAGGAGGGTAATATGCGCGAAATTTGGGCCAGACGGATCGCGTTCCTGACCGGATTGGCGGTGCTGTTTTTGACCGTGGTGTTTGCCGCGCTCCAGAACCCGGTTGAAACCACAGGCAGTGGTGCGGACAGTGGTGATGTGCCCTTGCCTGCCGATACGGTTGTCGCTGTGGCGCTTGACGCAGAATGTATCGAGGCCGGCAAGCTGGTCTATCAAAATAAGGGCTGTGCAAGGTGTCATTCGATTGGCGGGCAAGGCAACCCTCGCAACCCGTTGGATGGTGTCGGAGCCAAGCATAGCAGCGAGACCATGGCCGACTGGATCATCGGTGCCGAAAGTTTGCGCGGTGTGCTGCCTGACCGCGCCATTGTGCAAAAACAGACCTATAAAGTGCTGGCCCAAGAACAGTTGCGTGTTTTGTCAATCTATATGCAGAGCCTGCGACCTGATGGCGATGCGCCGTCCATGCCTGTTGAGGAGCCGGAGGTGATGCTGACGGACGAGGATGGCACCTGCCTGACCTGCCACACCAATGCGGGCAATTTGATGCAGGTGGTCAAGCCTGCCGAAGCCCCGCCCGAGGATGGCTGCGCTGCCGCGCCCTCGCGCCCGCCATTCCTGAATGCTTTTGTGAATGCCGCGTTCACTGACACCACCCATGGCGAACTTGGCTGCACCGGCTGCCACGGCGGGGATGCCACGACCGATGATAAAACGGTGGCGCATGGCGGCATGCTGGATGCCGAGGCAGGATGCGTTGATTGCCACGCCGATATCACCAAACTGCATTCAACCAGTCTGCACGGCACATTGAATGGCATGTCGCATGCGCTGGAATTGCGCAGCGGGCCTGAGAATTTTCACAAGCTCGACACTGTTTGGCACAATGATTGTGCCTCGTGCCATGCCTCTTGTTCCGACTGCCACGTAACCCTGCCCGGTGCGGTTGGCGGCGGACTGTTGCGTGGTCACGAGTTTTTCAAGACCCCACCGATGGAAGACACCTGTGCTGTTTGTCACGGCACCCGCGCCGGGGCCGAGTATCTGGGTAAATGGGGCGGTGTTGAGCCGGACGTGCATCATCAGGCGGGCATGCATTGCATTGATTGTCACACCAACGACATGCACGGCGATGGCACGCTTTACACCAGCCGCTGGGATGTTGCGGGCCGCTCCCAATGCACCGATTGCCACGAGGACTTACCCAACGATAGTGTTGAGGCACATATGGCCGAGCATGATGACATGAGTTGCCAGACTTGTCACAGCCAGCCCTACCAGAACTGTTTCAGTTGCCACGCGGGGCTGGAGGACGGCGCATTTTTCCGCAAGGCCGACCACAAGGGGCTAGATTTCAAGATCGGGCGCAACACTGTGACGGGCTATCCTTACAGCATCGTTCCCTTACGCAACAATCCGGTTTCACGCGACGGGTTTGCCTATTTTGGCGAAAACCTGTTGCCGCATTTTGATGAGTATCCCACCTGGAAAACCGCCGCCCCACACAACATCCAGCGGATAACCCCGCAAAACGAAACATGCGCGAATTGTCACGGTAACGCGGACTTATTTTTGCTGGAAGAATACTTAGATGAATTAGGATCAGAGGCCAATAAATCGGTGATCATTCCGCCAGCCCGCACGCTTGAATAAAGAGCGGTGCAGGGGCGATACTGAGAAGGTGGTTAATGATCCTCAGAATCAACCCTTCAACCATAGGAGAAACACAATGATCGCAATCAAAACTCTAAAAAAGTCGGCCATGATCGGCATGGCAACCTTGATGATTGGTGCAGGTGGCGCAATGGCAGACAGCCATGCGTTTCAGCCAGACGCCGAATTTTTGACCACTTGGCAGCAAACCTATGACGGCCTGCGCGACATGTCCCCGAAGTGGGGCAAGCAGGGCGTGGATGCTTTCAAGGCCTTGCAAGACGCGGGCGTTCCCGTGCTATTTCTCGATATTCGCACGGCGAGTGAATGGCAAGACGGGGTGATAGAAGGAGCGCTGCTGATCAACCTGAATGCTTTACCAACCGAAGCAAGCCTCGCCCAATTGCCTGATGATCGCAACACGATTATAGCCGTCTATTGCAAGGCTGGCCATCGCTCGACTTTGGCCATGACGATGCTGCATCAACTTGGCTACAAAAACGCGATCAGTATGTCAGGTGGGATGGTTGATTGGCAGAAGGCCAACTACCCCGTTGTGGCTGCGCAAAAATAAATCATCAAAGCAGTTAGCATTCGGTTGTGGGAAAAACGCTGCATGCGTCAAAGCGGTATTAAACAATTCGCCCGCGTATATTGCGCTGGCGAATAATCTGATGTGGAATGAAGAGAATGAATGACGACCCAAATCCCACCCCCAAATCAGGTATATTCAATGCCCGGTGGGAAAAGAATTTCGATAGAATTCTGACACCATTTGAAGAGTTCATTCATCGTCAAACCACCAGTGGATTACTTCTGATGGTGAGTGCGATCATTGCCCTGATATTGGCCAATGGCCCCTTGGCAGAGGCCTATTTTGATTTTGTGCATACTTATGCCAGTGTCGGCTTTGGCGAATGGAAGTTGAAAATGACCGTTCACCACTGGATCAACGATGGTCTGATGGTGTTGTTTTTCTTTGTGGTTGGTCTGGAACTTAAACGCGAGTTTCTGGTTGGTGAACTCGCCAAACCGCGTAATGCTGTTCTTCCCATTGCTGCTGCAATCGGCGGCATGGTTGTGCCTGCACTGATTTATTTCGCGATCAATCCAACTGGCGATGCAGCGGCGGGCTGGGGCATCCCAATGGCCACCGATATCGCCTTTGCCGTTGGTGCCTTGGCTTTGCTGGCAAGCAGGGTGCCCAAAGGCCTGATCACTTTTCTGGTGGCACTGGCTATTGTTGATGATCTGGGTGCTGTGATAGTGATCGCGGCTTTCTATACCGAAACCATCGCGCTTGGTCCTTTGGCGCTCGCAGCGGGCTTGTTTACAATGCTTGTGGTGTTGAACCTGATCGGAATTCGAAATGCCGTTCCCTATTTCATAATCGCTGCCTTCTTGTGGTATGCGCTGTTATTATCGGGCGTACACGCCACACTTGCCGGAATACTGGGGGCGATGACTGTTCCTGCCATTCCAAAATACAATCCCGAGCGATTTAGCGAACAGGTCGAGGAACTGCTGGGCCGGTTTAGAACCAGTCATCAAAGCCACCCCGACCAAAGCACCCTGACCAATGTTGAATTGCGCGCTATCGTGCAGAAACTGGGGAATACCGTGTATTGGGTTCAGGCTCCCTTGCAGCGGCTGGAACACGGATGGCATATGCCGGTGGCCTATCTGGTGATCCCGGTCTTTGCCTTGGCAAATGCGGGCATTCCAATGGAATTTGGGACGTTTGGCGAGACCATGTCGCATCCGGTTGTTCTGGGTGTGTCCTTTGGCCTGATACTGGGTAAGTTTATCGGTATTACCGGAGCCAGTTGGCTGGTGCTGAAACTGGGTGTGGCGGACCTGCCCAAAGATACCCGCTTTACCCAGATCGCCGGGGTTTCGTTTCTTGCCGGGATTGGCTTTACCATGTCGATCTTTGTTGCCCAGCTTGGGTTTGCAGAAAACGGCAATCTGTTGCTGATGGCCAAGACGGGTATTCTTATCGCTTCCCTGTTTTCGGGTTTGACCGGCTTCATCTGGCTTTATTTGGTTAGCAAACCAAAAGCAGAGAATACGGATGCCAAGTAAAAACAATGGTTGATAATGCTCTGCCGTTGGGTCGTATCGCGACATTGGTTGCCGCCCCTGGCCCTTCCTCAGGGTGCGGGTATTGCGGGCGCGTTGGCCGTAACGGTGATTGCTGCCATGTTGTGGATCACCGATGCCTTGCCATTGCCCCCCGTTTCAAATGCACTGATTGCGTCCCCTTGGCCACCGCGGCCAACCGCCACCTCAGTGATCATCAACGGAACACCGATAAAAAACACAAAGGTCAAATAAATGAAAAGGAAAGCCACGCCGCCATTCTCGCCCGCGACATATGAGAAGCGCCAGATATTGCCGAGCCCCACCGCACCACCAATGGTTGCCAGCACGAAACCATAGCGGCTGCTCCATTGTTCGTTCGGTGCTCTAAATTTATCTGCTTTCTGTTGCCACGATGTGTAAACGGCTCATAAGCGGTTTTCCTACGATTTCCGGCGTCCATTGTTTGCCCGTTGCCTGCCAAAATGCTATAATAAGCCCATCTGATTTAGTGCCTTCAAGAGAGGAAAAACCATGAAACGATTTCGGAATATTCTCTTCGTAAAAAGCGACTGTAATGACACGATCGCATTCGCACAGGCGGTGGATCTGGCTGCCCAAAACAATGCCGGGCTGACGTTGGTCAAGACGATTGGGGAAATCCGGGAGTCGATATATGGCGCTCCCGAAGAAATGTTAAAAACACTTGAGCGGGAAATCCTTGCAAGTTGCAAAGAGTCATTGGAGCACCTTGCAAAACCCCATCATCAATCCGTTCAAATCCAGATTAAGATTCTGGAGGGAATTCCGTTTATCTCAATAATCCAGGACGTTCTTCAAAACGACTTTGATCTGGTTATCAAATCCGCCGAGGGTGGCTATGGGCCTGTGGCACGCCTGTTTGGTTCTGCCGATATGCACCTGCTTAGAAAATGCCCCTGTCCGGTCTGGTTGATAAAACCGGACCAGCTAGAAACAATAGGCCGGATAGTTGCTGCCGTTGATTTTGATGAATTCAGTGATGTGGATATAAACAAAGACCTTAACCGGCAGATACTGGAGATGTCGCTGTCTCTTGCACAGCGAGAGAGGGCAGAATTACATATTGTCCACGCCTGGAATGCCGTTGGGGAGAGTGCCCTTGGTGGTGTGCGGTCTGGCCTTAAGAAGGAAGAAGTGGCGGAATATGTCGCCGAAATTGAAGCCTCGCAGAAGCGCCATCTGTCCGGGTTGTTGGAGCAAGCCAGAGGCTGGGTTGGTCAAGCCGTATTTGACGCCGTTAAACCGAAAACGCACGCAATCAAGGGCATCGCACAAGAGGTGGTTGCTGAATTAACGCGCACGCTTGCCGCTGATCTTCTGGTCATGGGGACGGTCGGACGAACCGGCATTCCCGGATTCATTATCGGCAATACCGCTGAAACCATTCTTGGTGGAATTGATTGCTCGGTATTGGCTGTTAAACCCGCCGGTTATGTTAGCCCGGTTAAGTTGCAATAATCGGAGAAAGCAAAGCGATGGCCATGCGGATTTTGACTACCTTCGCAATCACCGAAGGGCACACAAGAAATTGCATGCCATGACGATATTTGATCAGATCACGGTTCTATTTATTGAGGTCACCTGCGACTTTGTTGCCATTTGAAACGCGAGATTCCTGAACCTACATGCATAGTATGACCTGCATCAAGGATGGTGCGGGAAAATTGTTTAACCTGAACACATCAGGAAATCAGGAGATGACCATGTACAAACATATTCTAGTTGCGGTTGCTTTCGATGAAGATGATGAACCGGAAAAACCGATTGCAGCGGCACAGGCGCTGGTGGATGAAGGCGCGCGGGTGACAGTTTTGCACGTCAAACCTGCGGTGCCAAGCTATGCGATGTCCTACATCCCTTCGGATTATCTGTTGGAGTTGAATGGGGCGATCCTGAGCCGACTTGAAAAAATAGCGGAACAATTTGAAAACGGCGCGGGCGTTCTGATCGAGGGACATTCAGGTCGCACCATTGTGGAGTGGGCCGACGAAAACGAAGTAGATTGCATCATCATCGCGTCACACCGCCCCGGGCTACAGGGCTATCTGATTGGCAGCACAGCGACGCGGGTCGTACGCCATGCGAATTGTTCGGTGATTGTGGTTCGTTGATCTGTGGCACGCAAAAAGTGAAACAAGATTGCCTTGTGGCCATTGGTCTAACCACAGGAAAAGAAAAGTAATGAGTGGTCTGTTAGCCTTACTTGATGATGTCGCTGCAATCGCCAAAGTGGCGGCGGCCTCAGTCGATGATGTCGTCGCCCAGGCCGCAAAAGCGGGGACAAAAGCGGCGGGTGCGGTGATTGATGATGCGGCAGTAACGCCAAAATATGTGCATGGTTTCAAGGCCGAGCGCGAGTTGCCCATTGTCTGGCAGATTGCCAAGGGATCAATAAAAAACAAACTGCTGGTACTGCTGCCCGCCGGGCTGTTGCTGTCCTCATTCGCGCCGTGGGCGATCATGCCCTTGCTGATGTTTGGCGGTGCCTATCTGTGCTTTGAAGGTGCCGAGAAGATCGCGCATCTTTTCATTCTCCATGACGCGGCCCACGCCGACATGGAGCAAGAAATCGACGACCCCGCACATCTGGAGGAGGCAAAAGTGGCGGGGGCGATCAAAACCGATTTTATCCTGTCTGCCGAGATTATGGCCATTGCGCTTGCCGCCATTCCAAAGGGATCAATCTGGATGGAAGCCGCAACGCTTGCCGTTGTCGCAATCGGCATTACGGTCATGGTTTATGGTGGTGTTGCGTTGATCGTAAAAGCGGATGACGTGGGGCTGCATATGGCGGATCGCGGGCGACTGGGGCTGACGCGCAGCCTTGGGCGCGGGATTGTAAAAGGCATGCCCGGGTTTTTGAAAGTGCTGACGGCTGTCGGCACAGCAGCGATGCTATGGGTTGGCGGATCGATCGTAATTCACGGGCTTGAATCCCTTGGATTTGGCTGGCTGGAACACCATATAAAAGATTGGGCGCAGGTAATTTCAAGCATGGTCCCTCAGGCCGAGGCATCCGTTAATTGGTTTACCAAAGCCGCGATGGACGGTGTGATCGGACTGGCAATCGGGTTAGCTATAATACCGCTTGTGAAATCCGTGACCACAATGCGCAAACTGGTTTGAGACAGCACAAATCGGGTTGACGCAGATCAGCGCTAAATTCTTCTAATATGTTAGACTTGGCATCGTAATAGGAAAGGAAAGAGAATGGGACGCAGGACACATCTTGTTGTTGTCGATACTTTTTGTTCAACCGAGGAAGTCACATCAGTACTTCAGGCTTTATCCTCGGATTCCACCCATATGGCTGTGTTGGTTCTGGGGCTGGCACCGGAAATGCCTATTAGCACATATAGTGCATCTTCTTACGGTGCATACGC
The DNA here is from genome assembly GCA_022712735.1 of Marinosulfonomonas sp. Next base: position 34,450 of record JAFLKA010000098.1, read on the forward strand.
TATTCCTGCGGCTTGGCAGGAAGGATACAACACGCAGAATAAAGCAACCGCTGCCAGAGCCGAAGATGTGGAGAAAATATTGCAGGATGCGGGTATTGCTGGTGATGTAGTAACGGCATTTTGCGAGATGCCAAAAATCGAGGAAGCGGTCGCTGCGCGGGCCACGTTGTGCGATTTGGCAATTCTGTCAGGGCAGGTACTCACATCCGAGGATATCCTACAGCAAGCCCTTGATGGGATATTGTTCCGCTCACCTGTTGCTGGCGTGGTCAACAATACGGGCCAGCTATTCACCGGCAATGCCAAACACCCGTTCATTGCCTGGAGCGGTGATTTGCCCGCGACCCGCGCTGTTCATCATGCGCTGCCGTTCTTGCGGGAAGCCGAAGAAGTAACTGTTGCGCTGTTTGATCCCCTCATGCGGGAACATGCCGATGGTGACAATCCGGGATCGGATGTTGCTGCTTGGCTCAGTCGACACGGATGCAAGGTGAATGTTCAGCAGTATCCAAGTGGTGGCAAGGAAATTGGTGATTGTATCGTTGAGCGGGCTACCGAGGTCGGATCGGATCTTGTTGTCATGGGGGCCTACGGGCATTCAAGATTGCGCCAACGGATATTTGGTGGCACAACGCGAACGCTGCTTGAACAAGCCAAACTGCCAGTGCTGTTTGCCCATTGAGCAACTCTGGGTTCCCGTACGTCCGAGCACGCCGTATTCGCAGCAATAAAGCATAAAACCCAAACGATGAGGGCATATCACATGCAAAAAATTCTATTCGCAACCGACCTGGACGCAAGATCTGATCGCGCGTTGGACCGAGCCTTGATGATCTCAACCGCGCTTAATGCAGAATTGCATATCCTGCATGTCGTTGAAAAAACATGGCCGCGCGGTGCCGAGAAAACTGCGTTTACAGAAATTGAAAACCTGGTTGCAATAAGCCAGAAAATCCATCGCACTTCAAATGAGAGCCAAGTGATGGCACCTGAAATCAAAGTCATTCGTGGCAAACCGGCAAAAGAAATCGTTAAGGAAATCAGGTCAACTGATCCCGATCTGGTTATCATGGGGCGTGGCAAAGATTTTACGATTGAGAAAATCATTATCGGGACAACGGTTGAAAAGGTTATTGCCAAATCAGACAAACCTATTCTTGTGGTAAAAACACGACCAAAGGCGGCCTATGAAACATGTCTGGTGGCCTTCGATAATTCCACCGGATCACGTTCTGCTTTGGAAACGACGCTTCAAACCGCACCGGAAGCGAACCTGATTATTCTAAATGCCGCTGAAAATCTTCGTGGTCAAAGCGATGAGCTTGGCGGTATCGAAGATTTGATACATGGCCATTCATCAAAGATCATTGAGGAAACAATAACGGCGGATCAAAAAAATCCCGTCCTTCAAGTGTTGGTTGATAGAGGAGCTGCAACTGACGTCATCTTGACACGAGTGGCGGAAATCAAACCTGATCTGGTGGCTTGTGGCAGGACGGGAAAAACAGGTTTGAAATCCCTGTTGCCCGGCAGCACCGCCCAAGTACTCCTTGGGCATCTGACATGTGACGTTTTGCTTGCAGGGGTCAAATAGTGCCCGATAAATCAATGCGGGCGCGTGGTGACCAAATCAACGGGTCTGTGACATGAACAGTTTCGGCAGTTTTTCCGGCAGGCTTTCGAACTTATTTATTATAGGATAAGTGTTACGCCGAGGATGTTAAGAATTCCGTGTCAGGATCATTAGTTAAATATCCTACACATCATCTGGTTCTGTCACAAAGTTTATCGCAGTTCATATCTGACTTAGTATTGCCATAAGTTAACCCGGCATTGTGGTGTCTGGATGGCGTCCGTTTTCAGCCCTTGCTGACTGAAACCGATCAGAATGGCTGCTTTCCAGCAATACATGCTTAAGATTTAGCACCCGTAGCGAAGGTCCACTGCCCGCCCTAGGTGTTGAATGGGCGAGTCCGCTTTGGGGCTGGAAGCAGCCATTCGCCGCAAAACTCACCAACAGCAGCAAAGGGCCGATGTTCCATCTGGCATCAATAATCGAACGGCAGTTTTGTCCCGCATTTCAGCCGTTGCGGCAGCTTGCGGCAAATGGCTGCTTTCTCAAACTAGAGTTTATGAGACAGCTTGGATGACGCCTAAAACATTCCCAAACCTTACACTTAAGCCGTTTCACATACAAAGCCTCACAAAGGGGTGTTGACGAAACACTTAGGGAGTCATTCGGTACTCAGCCGGAACAGCCCCCTCGGGCACAACGCATATTTATCGACTGGCTTAGATTTATTGTTTGCCAAATTAAAATAACAGCAAAAGTTTAGCGGCCTTGCGAGAGAAGAGCTAAGGACCCGCTGGGTCCTCGCGCCCGCAACAGAAATAGACGGGGCCGGGTCCTCGGCTTTGCCTGCGGGCCGCACCAAACCCCCATCGATTTACAGTTGCAGTTGCTACCCCCGACGCTTCGCCAGCGGGTCAGGTTTTAGAGACGACGCCCTAAAGGGCTTTGCTCAAAACCAGAACCAAAAAGGGCAACAGACCCTAGCGGTTCCACCACATTGGAGAAGCAAGCATGACCGATAAGGAAGAACCGATCGTTGAGGAACAAGCACGGCTGGCCGAAATGATCGCCATCGCCGAGCAGAATGATCTCTTTCGCCAGAAACCAACTCTGAATGAAGCCAGTGGCCGCTGGGTTTACACCGCAGCTATCAATGCGGAAGGCCCCGCCTTCCTTGAGGACTGCGTAAAGGCCGTTGGTGAATACAGCGATTTCACCGAGGACAATGATCCATTCGGCACCCATGAAATGGGCTTTATGACCGTTCAGGGCAAAGCCGTTTGGTGGAAGATCGATCTCTTTGATCAAGCCTATAACATGGGTTCCCCAAATCCCTCTGCATTGGTTGAGACGCGGCGTGTCCTAACCATCCTATTCCCCGACGATTATTAATCTCAGCCCTCCGCTTCAGGCGGCAGGTTTTAGAATTCAACCAACACATGGCCCATGTGGCCAAAGGAGATATCCAATGACCAAGCAAAGCACAATCACCGCAGCACAGGACATGCCAGTTATCGAGTATCTGGCACTTGCCGATCTCACCCTGTCCGATTTGAACCCACGCAAAGACGTAAGTGAGGAAGGCATCGCCCTGCTTGCCGATAGCCTTGTTACTTGCGGCCTTATTCAGAACCTTGCAGGGATCATGGATGCCAAAGGCAATGTTGCCATTGTGGCAGGCGGTCGTCGTCTTCGCGCACTGGCCATTGCAGTAAAGACCCGTCCCGATCTTGGCGTGGTTCCTGTGCAGATCGCAAAGAACGCAGCCGTTGCCCTGCAATGGGCCAATGCCGAAAACACCGCCCGTGTTGACCTCGACCCCGTGGACGAAATCCGCGCTTACGGCAAGATGATGGCGCAAGACCGTGATGTGGGTAAAATCTCGCAAGCCTTTGGTGTGACCGAAGCCCATGTGCGCCGTCGCCTTGCTCTTGCTGGCCTCCCTGCCCCCGTGCTGGATGCGCTCAAATCTGGCGAGATCAGCATGGGGCTGGCGCAAGCTTTTACCGTCAGCAGCAATGAGGCGCTGATCTTGGAAGTGCTGAAGGATGCGATCAACGGCTATATGAATGAATACACCGTCAAGAACCGTCTGAACCCGCAAAGCATCGATAGCGAAAGCCGCGAGGCCACCTTTGTAGGGTTGGAAGCCTATGAAGCAGAGGGCGGCACCATCACCCGCGATCTGTTTGAGGATGAGGTTTTACTTCACAACCCAGATATCATTGAGCGCTTGTTTGGCGAGAAGCTGCAAGCCGCTGCCGCTGCCTTCAAAGAGGCCGAGGGCTGGGCATGGGTGACGTTTTCCGAAGAAAGTTCGCTGTATTGGTATGAATTGCAGGAGCAGAATGGCTTTGCCCGTGTCTACAAGGGCGAAGGAGTTTTAGACGAAGAGCAGGTCGCACGGCATGATATTCTGCGGGAACTCTATGATCGCGACACCCTTGAAGAAAAAGAAAGGATCGAGCTGGCCGCGCTGGAAGCTATTGTTGAAGGGGATTACATCTCCGCTCAGAAAGCCATTGCGGGGGCCATCGTCTATGTCGATCACAGCGGGG
>JAFLKA010000099.1 GCA_022712735.1 Marinosulfonomonas sp.
TTCCGGTTTAGCGGTAGAATCAGGACATTGTTCAAAGAAACTATCCAAAGTTGCACACAGGGCTTCGGCCTCTGCAACGTGACCCTCTAATGCCTCGATCGGCATGGTGGCGAGATTGGCTGCTGTCGGCCATTGATCGAAGACCTCAATGACGTTCAAGAGGCGAGGATGCGCCAGGGCGGGTTCAGTCGCGTATCGAACGCTGCGCATAACGTGGCGAACGTAGGTGCTGCGACGGTTGCGCAGCTCTTTACGCAAGCGGCGGTCGGCCAGAAGTTGTTCCTTGAGATTTAGAAGATCGGGAACCAGCGCAATCAATCTGGAAAAAACGATGCCGCAACCGCCAAATGGTGAGCGAGATCCGTTACCCTTCACGCGCTTTTCAATGAGGCCCAACCCCTCAAGAGCGGCCTCGTCATTATAGAGGGCGCGGCGGGTTTTGTTCAACGCCTCGGCGGTTTGGTCTTGGGGCGCAAAATAGACAGGTTCGCGCTCTGGATTGGTCCAGTCGGCGGGTGCTGTCTGTTTCATCATGTAGAGAAGGGCGTGCAGGCGCCCTCCGCGCAAGCCTAGCGCTGGTGCCAGCTCGATAAGAAGTTGCTCTACAGAGAACCGTTGGTGGCCCTGCGGAAGTGTTGGGTAAGTCCTGTCATTCATTTTACTGTCCTCGATTAGAAATAGAGGGCGTGGCCTTAGACAAAACTCGATTGATCGCACAAATGCGTTTTTTACTTGCCGAGTGGTGGGAAAAAATGGTAAAACAGTAGTTGAAGCATCGCCAACACCAAGGATTGCAGTCCTGTTAGGCATTAACTGATTAAACTGTTTACTCTAATTTCCCCCTGTAAGGCCCCGCCTTGCGGGGGTTTGCTTTTTTAGGGGTCGTGCTTCCTTTCCTCGTTGATTCTCTAATAATCCGCTGATCTTACCACACAAGATGTTGCCTGTCGGCACTAGGATTGGTGGTAAATTCGCATTTAGGGCTAGTCCTTGTAGTGTATGAGGCTTAGGCCAAAGCGCAAAAATAGGGCCGCTCGAAAGCGATTATTGCTTGTTTGATTGTTGGGGAGGTGCTAAAACCAATCCATATTGAAAGTAGTTGGACTGTTCGGAACGCCAATTCCTAGGTTCTAAAGCCCCCCCTCGCGGTTCGCCCTGCGGGGGGTTTTCTTTTGGGTGTGCCTGTTTTTCCTTTGCTCTCAACTGCGTTCAACTTAGGTTGAATCGTTTTATCATTCTTAGGTGAGATCATACTAACGCTGCGGTTTAGACGCAACTGGTAGTATGAGCCTCACCCAAAACCCCTAGGCGATTTAATACGATACCCATTCGTCGCCATGAATGCCTTCATAATCATGCCATTCAACGCCTACGCCGCGTCTAAAACTTGAATTTGTACATCTGGTTGTAGGTAAAACCCACGATGGCGCGTCCTGCCAACTTGCCCTTGCCCAAGTAAAATCGCCTTGTCTGCCGTATGTGCCAAGCCGAATATTGGACGTGATTCTGCAATCATCATCCCTACCGCGCTCGCGATGAGAAAAATACCTGACGTCCCAAACTTTGATTGATCGCACAAAGTCAAAAGCAGGATCAGATATGTCTATATCTGATCCTTCACCGACTGCTTGTGCAAGATAGAGGCGGGCTGCTTCTGGCAGACCCGCCTCGCTCTCGCGGTATGGACCAATAGGTTGCGGTTGAACGTGAGTGGTGGATTGTGCAACTTCGGTCCAGGGGAGAATGGCAATGGATGATTGATTTGGTCTGTGTCCGGTGTAGGCAGCCCAAATTAAGTTATCCAAAGGATTTTTTCTTTGCGGTGCATCGTATGAAATTCCCATAGGGCAGCGCCAAATTTGAAGTGGTGGCTCAATCGGCCATGGTGTGATGCGACGGATGAATACCGCACGGGCATGAGTGCATTCAGCGGATGCAGGCCAGCCACCAGAAAGGCACAAGAGTATCGCACAATCGACCTGATAGGCGACAACTTGGGTTGGTGCAGTTGTGAACGTAAATACGGTCGCTACAGCGGTTGCGGTGTATTTTAACTTTGAACCCAATTTCATAATCGTACTCCTCGCGTTAGATAATTGTAGTCGGCTTGATGATTGAAATTTTTCATTCCTGACCGCCGTTTAGAAATTTTGTGTACTCTTCGATTGCTTGGTTGATCTGCTCTCTGGTCAACATTTCTGCGTCGTGAAGACAGTTCAGATATTCCGCGCCGTACCTGAAATAATCGTCATACTCTCGATTGAGTTCCGTCCGGTATTCTTGCGCAAAATCAGGATCGGTTGGTAGAATTGGAACTGCTGGTGGAATGCAGCCTGTAAGTGGAAATGCCTCGGCAGATGCGATTCCAGTACCAAAACTGATCGAAATCAACGTGGCGGCAAAAAACAGAGGGATTTTGTTTGCGCAATCCCTTACCAGATGCGGAAAATAGTCTTTATTTGGGCCAAACACCCGGAAATGTCGTGCCACGCAGTAATCTAAGATGTTACTCAAAACACAACCTCTAGCGTTAGTAGCCTGCGTCCAGCCCCGTTAAAGGCGTTTCCACAAATTTATAACACTTTGAACAGAATAGGCTCTTTTTTTCAAGAGCTATCTTTTGCTTTACTAAATGGCTGTTGACTTCGTTAAATAGCTAACACTATTAAGAGTGGCTAACGCGGTTATCAGAGTAGTCACGAAGGCAAATAATGTTTAATGCTCGGGCGTTATATCCAAACGCCGGAGCCTACAGAAAATGGAAACAGACCCGCCAGTGGCACTTAAAGCACAAGTGAAAGCCTATCTGGCGAGTGGGGGATGGCTCGAAGTCGAGTGTGAGAAGACCGTTGTAAAAGAAGGAAGTGTATTTGGAGGTCGTTGGGTTTTTTGCCTGAAGAGGAAGAAACCAGACGGAAAAATACACCATTCACCAGTCGTTGTATGGAAAGACCTACAACCGAAAGTGATCCGCACAGTAAACGGTCTTATGGCATTCGCAATCGACTTAGACGTAGTCGCCCCCTGTTTCCCTAGAATTAAGGGCGAAATAGGTGTTTGGCGAGTTGTTGAAGATAAGGGGTCTAAAAAGACCTAGTTGTGCAGCCTGTATTCTGGCTATTTTTGTTGGTAGCGCTGATGCGCAAGTTTTAGATGTAGATGGCGGCGAATATTCCACTGTTACTCGCAGGCAAAGTACGTTTGTAACCAGTGTTCTTGATTTGGATCGACCGCCACCCGTTGAACCTGAACGCGAAGCGGAAACTTCTGAACAAACCAATGTTGAAGCCGCGTCTTTGGTGGCACGTAGCCCCCGTCGCGGAACTCCCCAAATTGAAGCATTGATTGTTGATGTGGCGCTTGAACACGCGCGGCATCCAGGTATCCGTGCGGCTGGATTAACCACCACCGAATGGGTTGTATATTTTCGGGCAAACATTGCGATTGAAAGCAATTTCAGACAAGCAGCAAGATCGCATGTTGGTGCGATTGGTTTGGGGCAACTTATGCCTGCAACAGCCCGCACGCTTGGCGTTGATCCGTTTGATGCGGAAGATAATTTGAGAGGGTCTGCCCTCTATCTACTAACACAATTGCAGACTTTCAGATCAAAGGAATTGGCTTTGGCCGCGTATAACGCAGGCCCAGAGGCAGTAACACGATACGGCAGCATTCCTCCTTATCGCGAAACCCAAGGGCATGTTCAAAAGGTGCTCGCTATTTTCCATCAAACCATCGGACAGGAGACAACATGAGAGTCCCAAATTTCTTCACTAAACAGAACCTAGGTAGGATTTTAGCCTTACTGCCAATGTTCATTCTAATGGCAGAACCGGCAGCGGCGCAGAACCTCGACCCGCTTGAGAACATGCTTAGCACCGTTGTTGATGCTTTGACTGGACCAATTGGCAGGCTGATTGCAATTCTGGCCGTAGTTGCGGCTGGGTACATGATGTTCACGGGTCGTCTGAATTGGCCTCTGTTTCTCGCAATTTTCTTCGGCATCGTGCTGGTCTTTTCAGCGGCAGCAATCGTTGACGGCTTTGCAACCTAACAACTGAACACCAGCGGCTCGCACGTTTTCGTGCGGGCCGCAAACTGTAGCAATGGACGAAATAATGCGCGAAACACCTGTATTTTTGGGACTTACCCGTCCTGCTAAATTTTTCGGACTGCCAATTGGTTACGCCATTGGTCTGATGTTTGCCGCACTAATCCCGTTTGTCGCGCTGGATGAATGGAAATTCATGCTCATTATTCCAGTGGTTTATCCCGTGCTGTGGCTGATTGCAGATCGTAACCCACATTTGTTTGAAATCATGGGTTCGATTTACTCCAAAACACCGCCAACAAAAAATCACACTTTGCATGGGGGCGACAATTACGGCCCCATTTATCCCGCACCAAATACAGCTACGAAAGATAATTTAGGTGATACAGTTATGAAAGAAGCCCCCGCCGCGCACCACTTGCCATATCTTCTAAGTCTTACGGACGATGTTATTCAAACACGCCAAGGAGATCTGATAGCAAGCGCAGTCTTAGGCGGTATTGATAGCCTGACTTCCGAAGATATTGATGCAGATTTGCAAGCCGAAGGGTTTGCGCGTGTTGTAGGTCAATTAGGTGAGCAATTTGGCTTCTACATCAACAAAGTCACTATCCCTGCAAAGCCAGAGCTTACCCCAGTTGATTACGATGCTTTTTCAAACTTGGTTGATGAAAGGTGGCAGTCAGATATTAAGCGGCGCAAACTACAAGAGCGTGTTATTGTACTGACGGTAGCAATCCGACCGTCTCTGGCATCGCGTGTCGGGTTTTTGTCTATTTTTTCCCAGAAAAAAGAAGATTCCGCATTCCGTGCTGAAATATTAGAGCGCATTGAACGACTAAATGAAGCCATGCGGCTCTTAGCTGGGATGCATAAAGAAAATGGCTTTCGTCGATTAACTCTGTCGGGCGGGGAATGGTTAGGTCTGCTGGCTACCATCAACGGCCAACCGTTTCAAAAACGATTTGCGTTACCGCATCAATATCTTTCGGCGGCAATGTCTAGTTCTGACTTCACCTTCAAAAACAAAGTTGTTGAAATAACTGACGGACAAAATACGCGATATGGTGCGATGTTGGGGGTTCACGCATATTGCGCAAGCACAACACCCGATATGCTTGATAAGCTCGAATTACCTTATGATATTGTCGTTACGAACAGCTTTACACCGATGCGGGCGAACGCCACCGTTGAGAAAATGAAACTCATTCGACGGCAGTTAAAAGCTACGGAAGATGCAGCCGTTTCAGATGCGGAAGCGTTGGAAGAGTCCGCTGATAATGTTGCGTCAGGGCGTCAGATATACGGTAGTCACCATATGTCCATTATGGTGATAGCTGATAGCAAAGAAGAGCTGGAAACCGCTGTTTCGGAGGTTTGGCAAGCGGCTCAAGAAACAGGGGCAACACTGATCAGGGAACGCTCGAAATTCTGGGCACTCAAGGGTGCGTTTTCTACTGTATTTTTTGGTCAGGCACCTGCAAATTGGTCATACCGCCCTCGCGCTGTAATGATTTCATCCAATAATTTTGCCGAATTTGCAGCGTTTCATGGCACCGCAAAAGGTAGGTCGCCCGAGCAATCACCGTGGGCTGAAAACATTACTGTTTTGCCTACGGTGGCTTCGAGTGGATACAAATTTAATTTCCACGATGTAGGACGAAAAGGTGAAGAACCAAGTCCTGGGCATA
>JAFLKA010000180.1 GCA_022712735.1 Marinosulfonomonas sp.
GCAAATACCCCCTTGCGCCCTCGCCGCTCTTTGCCTAGATACGCCTCACGTCATGGTATGGCCCGTTCGTCTATCGGTTAGGACGCCAGGTTTTCAACCTGGAAAGACGAGTTCGATTCTCGTACGGGCTACCATCATGGCGTTATTCCCCTTATTCAATCAACTTTTCCATTTTGCGGCCCATCGTTTGGTACCAAAAAAGGCCCCCGACGGAGGCCCTTTCAAATGGTTCAGGGCATCTACCCCGAACCGCAGCATTCAAGCAGATTTATTGTTCGCAATCAAAGCAACCAGTATCAACCAGCCAACCACCCGGACCGGCAATATCATCCGGCAGGGCAAAAATCATCGCTTCGCGGATGGTAAATACCGCCAGGAAGGCCATACTGATTTGGTCGAATGTAATTGTTGTAAGCCAGTTCATCATCGTATCCGATTCTTTGTTTCGTGTTGTTTCAAGGTTGTTTTGCCAAAGATTCGGGGCCAAACAATGACTGAAACAGGCAGAAATAAGTTCTTTGTACAAACATTAAGGCAAACCTGCGACGAAGGTTCGCCTTCTGCCATATTTCAATTGGCCATCCCGGGCTTTGCACCCTTTGCACGCAGCCCTACATCGCTCGCCCCAGCAAATCTTTTGTGAACACCGTATAGCAGGCCCGCCCTTTGTTCTTTGAGGCATAGAGCGCCAAATCCGCATCCCCCAGCATTTTGACGACATCAGGGGTTTGGTAATAATCCGACACGGTTGTGCCAATGCTCGCCGAAATCCGGCAGTGCTTGCCGTTAAACGCAATCGGCACTTCCATCCGCTTGATAATGCGGCTGGCAATGTCGTTCAGTTTTTCAATATCGGTCAGCCGGTGGAACAGCAGCACAAATTCATCGCCGCCCACCCGCGCCACCAAGTCTTCATCGCGGGTTTCATCCACCAGAATTTTGGCGACCTCCAACAATACATGGTCGCCCGCCGCGTGGCCCATCGTATCATTCACCGCCTTGAAATAATCCAGATCAATCTGCATCAGGCCAAACTTTTCATCCGCCTCGATAAACCGTTCCAGCACATGATCCATCGCGCGCCGGTTTTTCAGCCCGGTTAATGTATCGGTATAGGCCTGTTCTTCGGCGGCGATCTTGGCGCCTTGCAGGCGGGTGTTCAACTTGCGCGATTCCATCATCGCGGCTGATTTCGCCTCGAGCAGATAGAGCATTTCAACCGCCAGATCCGTTGCCGCAAAATCACCGATTGTCAGATCATACGTGCCAATGGCATCCACCACCGAAATCCCGAAGGACATATCCAGCAACAACCCGTCCCCGTCCGCCAGCGTCACACCGACGGCCTTGAGCGTGGTTTGGTGGCCGTTTTGCACAGTCAGGTGCAGCTTGGCGCCTTTTGTGGCGATAATATCGGCCACGGTGGCGGTGTTATGCGGGCGCTGCACCTCAAAACAATCAAAGAACAGCAGGCCGGATAGATCACGGTCCGGATACAGCTTGGCTATCGTCGGGCCCGTCTGAACGATCTTCCCATCCGCCGCCAATACCAGATGCATTGGCATCAACAGGGACAATGACGCCGGTTGCAGGCATATATTCTCCATCATGCGTCCGCCCTGACCGGATCGGCCAGACTAAAATCCCGCCCGTCAGTATAACTGCTCTCAATCAGAGCTATGGATATTTCCTCGACCCCGTCACCGCCGCCCTGATGTTCCAGCAGTACCAGCGCCCCGTAATCATCGGCCATAGCCTGTAACAGGCCAACCATCACCCAACCGAACCCCTTGTGTGGCCCCTTGCAGACCAGATTAAAGCTGCCGCTATCGGGACTGCCCAGCAGGCACAGTTTAGGCAGGTCCAGTTCGGGCACAGCCAGCCTTGCCCGATCCTGCAGATCATCCAGTGAATGCAGGAATTCACCGAACGTATCCCCGCCGAACCGCAACAGGCGGCGCAGGGATTTAACGTTGGGGCTGGACACCAGATAGGTGCCCATATCCATCAGCAGTGTATCGGTTGATTTCGCAAGCCGCACGGCTGCGGCCTCCAGCACCGCATAGGTCAGCGCATCATCATATTCCAACATTGATTCAAATTTTTCAAACCCCAAACCCGACGCCTTGACCACATCCTGCCAAACCTCAGTGCCGTAGGTATCGTTCAGGAAACACTCCAGTGAACGGTTAATCAGCCCGTGCATTCATCCCATCCTTATAATTATGACGGGACGCTAGGCTTCAGAGGTTAACAAAATCCAAAATTCGACCTGCATGATACCTAAAACTCGAACCATTCCAGTGTATTAGGCCAGCACCTTAGAAATCCGTCGGCGCACCGCCCTCGGACTTGCGCCGCGCGACAAAATCCGCCAGCTCATCACGGATGGCATCATCCATCGGCGGAGCCTCGAAATCGTTCAGGATTTCCTTATACTTGTGATGGGCCCGCTCGGCCGTCCACACGCCCCCCGCCAAATCCCACGCCTCGTAATTGCGCCAGTCCGACAGGAACGGCTGATAGAATGCCTTCTCGTAGCGGTCCTGCGTATGCTGGATGCCAAAGTAATGCCCGTCATGGCCAACCTCTTTGATCGCATCAAACGCAATGTCGCCCGGCGTGGTGGCGCAGATTTCAGGCTCCATATAGCGCTGGATTTGCTGCAAAATCTCGCAATCCATGATGAATTTCTCGGGGCTGGCGATCAGCCCACCCTCAAGCCAACCTGCCGCGTGATAGACCATATTGGAGCCCGATTGCACCGCCGCCCACAGGCTGTTGCTGGTCTCCCACATGGCTTGGCCATCCGGCACATTTGCGGCACACACGCCCGAGGACCGCAACGGCAAGCCATAGAACCGCGTCATCTGGCCAGTCATCTGCGTGGCGCGCATGTATTCGGGCGTGCCAAATGCGGGCGCGCCGGATTTCATATCAACGTTTGATGTAAACGTGCCCAGCACACAGGGCGCACCGGGGCGGATGTATTGCGCCAACACAATCACGCTCAACCCTTCGGCAATCGACAGCGCCACTGCCCCCGCCATGGTCAACGGGGCCATTGCACCCGCCAATGTGAACGCCGTCACCACCACAGCCTGACCACGGCGCACCATGCGCATATATCCGTCCAGCATCAGATCATCGTGCTTTAGCGGCGAGGTTGAATTGATATTGGTATATAGCCGCGGCTTTGCCTCGAATTCCTCATGGCTTAGCCCGCCCGCGATGCGCACCATCTCCATCGTGTCCTCGACCCGCTCACGACCCAAGGAGTAGGCATGCACCACCTTGTCGGTGATTTGCAACTTGTCATGCACCACGTCCAGATGCCGGACCGAGGCGTGAATATCCATTGGCTCCACCGGATACCCCGCCGACAGGTGGATACAGTTGAAATACTGGGTCAGTTTTAACAGGTTGCTGCAATTCTCGCGGGTACCGGTTACTTTTCTACCCAGCTCCATGTCCCAATAATTTGGCGGCGACGATACATTGAGAAACACCATGTGTTTGCCGCCAATCGTTACGGTCCGGTCCGGATTGCGCGGGGTAACGGTGAACTGCGATGGCGCTTTGGCAACCATCTCCATCACAAAGTCACGCCCCATGCGCACATTGGTGCCATTCACGGTGCAGCCGGCCTGTTTCATGATGGCCAGCGCTTCGTCGTTCAGAAACTCGATGCCAATCTCTTCCAGAATGCGCATCGCCCCGTCGTGAATCGCTTTGATCCCCTCGCCGTCCAGCGGTTCGGTCGGGCGGTCCGTATTGACCGGAATACGCCACGGCATCTGGTCAATCGCAGCAGTCGCCGTGCGCCGCGCATTGCCTGAACGTCCGCCGGAACGTCGTCTTGATTTTGATGTATCAGCCATATCGCACCTCTTTGCTTGTACCAAAGGTGGCAAATACACACGCTGCCCTGCACGATATTAGCGACGGAAAATGTCGTTTTCGGCATCAGCTAAAGAGGGTCGCGTCAAAACCATTGATTGACGTGGCTAATTTTGCCTGAATAATCGCCCCTACAAACGCGAACAGACATTCCGAATATTAATGGAAGGAAACCCTATGCCCGAATTCATCATTGCCTACCGTGGCGGCGATCATCCCGCCTCCAAAGAAGAGGGCGCTGCCCACATGGCCAAATGGCACGCTTGGGTAAAGGGGATGGGCGATAATGCCATAAACCCCGGCACCCCCTTGGGCAAATCCCGCATTGTCAGCGCTGACGGCGTTTCGGATGATGGTGGTGATGCCCCGATGAACGGCTATTCCATCGTCAGGGCCGCCGACATGGACGCTGCCTTGGAGATCGCCAAGGCCTGCCCCGTGCTCGACATCAATGGTACGCTGGAAGTGGCGCAACTGATGAAGATGTAACGGCTTTCTTTGGGCGTGAAAGGCTCTGTTTCTATCGGGTTCGCATATACCCACTTTATAAAAGCAGCTATTCCGTATCCAGCCGATACTTCAAGAATTTGGCACCATCGTAGTCGATCTCTTCTATAAACTTGGCCCCAAGCCGCGCAAGTGCCCCAAGGTTCTTGCGCGATGGCGGCAAAAGGAATGTCACAAAGGGAATTCGCGCGTCCGCCACGGCAAATTCAATCGCCTTCTTGTAGACGCGCATTCCTAGCCCGAAGAAATCAGGCTTTAGCACCAACCCGAAATCCCATTCATCACCTTCTTTCTGGAATCCACCCCATCCGGCATAGACGTCGTTATACAGGATTGCCCAATGGCCAAGCCCATCGCGGTGCCAGCATTCTTCTTTGGCGGCAACAAATTTGGCAACCGCCTGTTTGTCCCATTTGAATGTCAGCAGCGCATATGTTCTGCGACACGGGCATCGGACATATGCGCAATGATTTCGTCTGTCGGGATGTCCGGCAATCGCGCAAAGGTGATGCTGTGTTCGGGTTTGGTGGTCATTTCAGGGTTAATTCCAGTGGATTCTGCCGCCAATATACGCCCGATCAACCGTTCGTATGTCAAGGGGATGCACCCCAACCGGTTTAACAGATACGTTACCCCAGCGCCTTCAGGGGCATCTTTAACAAAATCGGATTTCGCCGGTTTTCCCGAGGTCTCCTGATACGCAAAACCCCATAGATTTCACAAATCCACACCCCACTTGATCTTAATCAAGGCATTCACTCATTACCTGACTTAATTTCTCGACTATTAAGAATCAGGAAACACGCCATGCCCTATGACTACATCGTCTTGATCCACCTGACCTGTGCGATCCTGTTTCTGGGCGCCATCGCAACCGAGGTGCTGGTGCTGGCCCCGCTACGCTCTGTGCTGACCGAAGACGAATTCTGCCGCATCGAGTTTTTCATGTTCCGCAAAATCCGGCGCACCTATCCGATGTTCCTGATCCCGCTTTATGGCACAGGGTTCTGGATGTATGCCGAACATTTTTCTGGTGCTGACGGGTTTATCGACTTCATCTCGAACACCTTTGGCCTGTTACTGACACTCAAAATGGTGCTGGCACTTGGTATGTTCTCGATCTTTGCACTGGCCCCGCATGTGTTCATGCCAAAGGTCGTGGCAGGCCTCGGGTTCAAGGCCAAAGCCAAACATATGCTGATCGTCACCGGCGGGCCTGAGGATTTCCGCACTGACCGGTTTGACGGGGTACATTATCTGGCGTTTGCGCTGGGGTTGGGGATCGTGTTTCTGGCCAAGGCGATGTTCTTTTTGTAAGAAATGCTTCGAAAAACCAAACTGTGAATCACAACTAAGCATGTGATTTAAAAACATTGTTACGCAGAATTTCATTTCCACTATTCCGGAATAGTAGTTCTATTTTGATCAGCGCTTTCAAGGCCACATTCAACGGTATGGCTATTTCCGGCTTTGCTGGCGTTCAGGCCCTTACAGCCACGCCGCCAAATGCCCGATATCCGGCAACACCACATCGGCATGGGGTGCTAGTTCATCCTGCCCCGCAACCCCCGTCAGCACCGCAACCGTCACCATCCCCGCCGCACGACCCGCGACCAGATCATGCACACTGTCACCGACCATAGCGATGGAGCTGCCCTCCAGCCCTAAATGCGCCGCGAATGCATTCATCATACCCGCCTCGGGCTTGCCGCCAAACCCGCTGTCCGACCCGACAATGAAATCAAACATTCCCGCAATGCCGGATGCCTCAAGGTGTGCCCGCGCCGGTGCCTCGCCGTCATTCGTCGCCACCCCCAGCTTCAGCCCCCGTGCTTCCAACTCCAGTAACAACGGGATCAAAGGCACCGCTTCGACCATCGGCACAAGAGCTGCGGCCTCGTTCAAACGATCCGTCAAACCCTCAACGGTTTCGCCCTCAAAGAACGGCAGCAAGGCGGCGGCAATATCGGGTGGCGTGTCGAATATCACCATAGAATCAGCTGCAAATTCCCCACTGTGGAAATCATAGCCAATCGCATCGCCCATCTTTGCGGCCAGCACCGCATCCCCGCCGGAATTATCCAGCAACAGCGTCTTGGTCCACACCCCCCATGTGGCGTAGAAATCAAACAACGTCCCGTCCTTGTCAAACAACACCGCTTCAATACGTGGCATCTGTGCGCTCCTACCCGTTTGCGCGCACCCTGCC
>JAFLKA010000465.1 GCA_022712735.1 Marinosulfonomonas sp.
CAGTATCGGCAACAGACGAGCCGCATCAATGGTGCGCCGCTGCCGGTAACTTTCGCGCTCCAGAAACAGGGGTTCACGCCGCTCGTTCACGCCTGCACCAGCTCTTGGACGCAGGCCAATACTTCCTTGTTGGAAAACGGCTTGGTCATGAACCGGCTGGCCCCCAACCGTTCCGCCATCTCGCGGTCCTTGGTCTGGCCCCGCGCGGTCAGCATCAGCACCGGCAGCACTTTGGTCGCTTCGCCTGCGCGTAAATCCTGCAACACATCAAACCCCGACCGCCCCGGCAACATCACATCCAGTATCACCACATCCGGCGCATGACGCTCAACGGCGGCTATGGCCGTGGTCCCGTCCGCATGGGTCGCCACAATCCAGCCATCGCGCTTCAGTATAAAACTGATCGCTTCGATGATATTTGGCTCATCCTCGATCAGCAGAACTTTTCTCCCCATCCGTCACACCCTCCCCGGTTGACCCTGATTGACAACCGTCAACACGTCCGCCCGCCGACTATCCATAAGTTCGGGGGCTGTGTCAAAACGGATCAACCCAAATTTCCATCTTCTACTTTGATATCGTAACGCGTGCGCGCCTCTTTTACGATTTCGGAGTGAGCACCGCTCCAGCCACAAAGCGTCTCGAAAATAGGCACCAATGTCTCTCCCAAAGGGCTGAGCGTGTATTCCACGCGTGCGGGAACTTCGGCATAAAACGTTCGGATAACCAGACCATCACGTTCCATTTGCCGCAATTGCTGCGTCAACATCTTTTGCGTGATCCGCGGAATTTTTCGACGCAGGATGTTAAAGCGAAGTGGTTCGGACGCGATGGCAATTTGATACAGAATGCCGGTTTTCCACTTGCCACCGAACAGATCGACAGCAAATTGCGCAGGGCATGATGTAGAGTTGGGCATTTTGCTTCCATCTTTTTCAATTTTCACATTTCCCCTTAGTATATAAATGGTGCCTAGTTGACAATATATACCACCTATCTATTTCTCGGTAATCACAATGCTGCTGAACACCACCCAAACCAACCATAAAGGAATATAACATGGCAAAAGTCGTGCAGTTTACCGAATTCGGCGGCCCCGAAGTATTACAACTGAATGAAATAGATTTGGGACGACCCGCTGCTGGCGAAGTCAGGTTGGCGATCAAGGCGATTGGACTGAACCGCGCTGAAACATTGCTAAGAGAGAACCAGTATATCGTCATGGCTGAATTCCCCTCGAAACTAGGGTATGATTCAGCCGCAGAAGTTATTGAAATCGGCCCTGATGTAGTCGGCCTTTCCGTAGGTGATCGTGTCATCACCCTTCCAGCCTTTTCCCAATCCAAAAACGGGGTTTATGGGACAGAAGCGATCGTGCCGGCAAACGCTTGCTGGCCTTGGCCCGAAGGCCTGTCTGCCGAGGAAGCGGCTTGTGTCGGGACGAATTATACAACGGTCTATTTTGGATTGAAGTATGTCGGCAGGCTAAATTCAGGCGACACAGTTTTGTTAACCGCCGCAACTGGTGGCGTTGGCTTTGCGGCAATCGAGATCGCCAAAGAAATGAACACAACCGTCATTGCCACCACACGCAAACGGGGCAAGGTTCAGGCGCTATTGGATGCGGGTGCTGATCATGTTGTCGTCACCGGCGAAGAAGACCTCGCCGCGCGGGTGCAGGAAATTACAAATGGCGCTGGCGTGCAGGTGGTATTTGATGCGATTGCGGGAAAAACGATGCCACAATTGATCAAATGCCTTGGCCTTGGCGGCCGGTGTGTCATTTACGGTATGGTGGACCCGTCTACCCTGAATATTGATATTTTACCCTTTATGACCAAGGGTCTATCTTTGCTGAGCCATGCTGTCGTCTTCTTCACCGGCTACCCTGATATGGGCTTGCCTCAAAATTCGGACGCGATGAAGGAGGCGAAAGATTTCTTGCTTCCTAGGCTTGCGGATGGACGCCTGAAGCCGAGGGTGAGCGAGGTTTTCAAACTGGAGCAGGTCGCCGACGGGCATCGTGCGCTCGAATCCAACAATCAGGTAGGGAAAATCGTTTTGACGGTTGGTTGAATTGAATAACCCGAGCCGAGGAAACCGCATTCAAATGGCCTCGGTAATCGACCTATCCTCTGCTGTGCAACGTTTCAGTACAGCAGAGGACTGGCTCCCTGCACAGAGTGCTCCATAGTCGACCATATAAACCCACCCCCCCGCCGCCTATCCATAAGTTCGGGGGCTGTGTCAAAACCGTTCGGGTTTGAAATGGCGGGCAGATGTGAACTATTCCAACAAAGCTGCCGTTCATTCATTGGCTGTCTTCCAGTATCTTCAACGCCTCGGTTCCCGCCAGCGCTGGATTGTCCTGACTAAAATCAAATGGAGATTCGCCCATTTCGGTTCTGGCGGCAGCATCCGCCCCGGCCTCTAGCAACACAATAACGCTCTGTGATGAGCCATATTTGGCGGCACCGTGTAGCGGCGTCCAGTCATTGGCTGTTTTCG
>JAFLKA010000100.1 GCA_022712735.1 Marinosulfonomonas sp.
GTCCGAGCTGGTGGTAAAGCCGGTGGGCGTGGGGCGGTGGCGCGAATAGCGCCCAATTTCGATCCCTGCCATGGCAGACCCAAGCTGAAGCGGTGCCGCCCCATTGGATTGCGCCGCATTGGTCACCACAACGCTGTCCGGTTCCGCACCGGATGATTCCAATAGCAACGCCCGGCTGGCCCCAAAAGCTGCCAGCGAAGCGGTCACGTTTCCGGGCTGGGCATTGGCGACGAGGGCCGCGTCAATCAGGCTGCTCACCTCACCCAGCCAGGTCGGCACATCGCCCACAGGCGAGGGCAGGGTGACGTTTACCGCAGCGCCGCCATCCACGGCAATCACGATGCGGTTGCCTTCGGCCAGCAGCGGATCAAGCACCGCAAACGTGCCGGGATCGTCCATCGGCAAAAGCAACGCGCTTTGTGAAAAGCCAGCGTTGGTGGTGGCCAGAGCCCCGCCGGGCAAGGTGGCATCGACCAAGCCCGAGTCGTCCGTCAGAAGTGTCACTGCATAGCGCGGGCTAGTTGGGTCCATTGTCAGATCGCCAAAGAATTCGTTCTCGCTGATCTCGGCCGCCCCATTTGCGTCAACCGAGCGGCGAAACAGTTCGATGTTGAAGGTCAACTCGGGAGTGGGGGTGTTGTAATCGACGATAGCGCGGATTTCGCTGCCGAAGGTGCCTTCGCTTTTTGCTGTGAGTACCAGTACGTTTGCCCCCCCCTGAACTGCGTAAGGTTACGCTGGCTGGTGCCGCATCATTGGCGGCGATACGCACAACGATGGTATCTGCGCCGCCGTTTAGGAAAAACTGCCTGATCTGTGGGACCATCTCGCCATAGGCCGCGTCATCTCCAAAAATTTGCTCAAATTGGTCAATGCCGCGGATTGCTGTTGGGCGGCCCACTTCGCCTTTGCGGGCCATTCCGACAAAGAGCGTGGTTGACGTTGCCACCCCCGTTATCGTTTTCACTCCTGAGGATTTCTCCTCAACGTAAACTCCAGGATAGGTCAGGCGTGGTGGCATAATTTCCCCCAATTTGAACTCGCTGTTTCGCGCTTGAGGGATGGTCAAAAAGATCGGGTCTGGATGCCGGGGTAATTCGAAAGTAAATCGGTTAATTACACCGACTGTAATCCATCAAGCTACACCAATAACACTACCAGAAATTTTATTTTGCGCAGAGAACAATCTAGGGTGGTGAGCCTATGGTGCAAAAAAGGTGACGTAAGGGAAACCGTGTAGAGCCACGCTATCCACAATGAAATCAATGCCATAACCCGGCCTCTTCGCGGTTGAATCCTGTCGGCCATTTTTCGCCGGAACGGAGCGTTGACGGGAGGCGTTCGTGCGAAGGATGCTCAGGGTTGAGTTGGACAAACCGGAATCAAATGGACCTAGGGGCGCGTTGAATTCTGCCCCTTCGAATCGCCAATTTAGGACCCTTGAAGTGACCATTTCCGGGGCGCCAGAAATTTATGTTTCATGGCGGTGCTGTCAAAGGAATCTGACTTGAGGCGGCAGGACGGCAACCTAGTGTTGCGAGCCACGAAACCGTTCGTTTTAGTGGAACAGATTTGGCCAGTTGTTTGCTGCCGAAATCCGAAAGCGGCGATTTCAGAAACTTCGATCATACTCGAACCGGCAATGGCACCTTGATGAGGGTTTTATGAAATCAATGGCGAGCGCCACCATCTGTGGCGGGCGATAGATCACGAAGGTGAAATCCTGGAAAGCTGTATCACCAAGAAGCGAGACAAGGCCGCTGCCCTTATATTTGTAAGGAAAGCGAGGAAGACTATCGGCAACGCCTCGAAACAAGAAACGGGACGCGGGCTCAATAATCCAGCCGAATATTCGCACCTGTCTACGCTTCACTCCACAACCATTTCAATCAGGCGTGCCATCTTTACTCACGTAATAACTTCAAACGGAACCGCTGCCCCCATTGAATGGCGTCAGCTCTGTTCCAGATAGGTTTCCGAGAATTGCAGGAAGCCGAGACTGGTTCGCATTCGTCTGACAGCACCCGATTTGATTCAGATCATCCTGCTAATCGCCAGATATGTTATAATTATACAAGTTTATTTCTGTCTCACTGGATACCCTTTCACCGGAGGCCACGACAATGAGTGACGATATTATCCATAAACCCCGCCTGATCGTCGATGCGGCGAACATGCCTGATTATGAACAGGCCCGTGCTGATTTTTCTTGGGCGGATGAACAGGCCCTGCTGGACGGTTTACCCGCTGGCAAGCTGAACATTGCGCATGAAGCAATTGATCGGCATGTACAGAACGGAAACGGCGATAGGCTGGCCATTCGCTGGATCGCCAAGGATGGCACGCGTCTGGATTTCACCTATCTGAACCTGCAACGTCAGACCGCACGCTTTGCTAATGTGTTGCGCGGGCTGGGGGTTGAAAAAGGGGCAAAGGTCTATTCGCTTTTGGGCCGCAAGCCCGAACTTTACATCGCGGCACTTGGCACCCTGAAAGCGGGCTGTGTTTTTTGTCCGATGTTTTCGGCC
>JAFLKA010000299.1 GCA_022712735.1 Marinosulfonomonas sp.
TAAACTCGATGAATGGGAACGCTTCTACAACTTCGCCAGACCACACGGCGCGCACAATGGACAGACCCCTTACGAAGCCCTGCGAGAGCGGCTAACATGACCCAATAAGTGTCCCGCCGGTTCGTCTAGGTTACACTAGGATTCAATTCTATGCCATCAAAAGCATTGTCGACATACCTGCATATAGCAACGGTCTCGAAAATGTTGAATGAACCATGAGACAGGACGGGTACTCGACCAAATGGATGAAGCTTAAGATAGGCTGGGTCAATATGGGAAAATGGATTTACTTCGATTTTATCATAGGAGACGCCCTTGAGTTCCAGCGCAAGGCGCGCAACACGATTGTAGACGCTATAACTGTAGCCATGCAATATTACTGGTTCTTTCATCGGTCTTCCTCAATCTCTATCCCGTGACGGAGTATACGGTGCTCAGCTCTCATACACATAGGGCTCGAAGCGGACCTTCGCAGCATTCGACCTGAGTGGAATATCTTACCTTTTTGAGGCCCGCCCGTTCACAGCTTGATTCTAGTCAACACAATCAACTTCACCATGTTCGAATGCAAGCTCCATTAGTTTGACTTCTGATTTGGGGGCCATGCGCACTTGCGCAAAACCCTGCCATTGCCGCACGACGTTCGTGCATTCCCGGATGATTTGATCAGCTGATTTTATTGGCACAAAGAATTCTGCAACCGAACGCAGAAGATCAATCGAAGCAGTTGCCTCATCAAAATCGATACGCGTGGACAAAACGCGCAGACCATTGGGCACCGGGTTGATGTCGTAGGCAGGACTTAGCACCCAACCTTTGCGACCAGTCCACAAAAACCCGTGGTTTCTGAAATGATCGTCGGTGTTTGAAATAAGAATGGTGAAGGCCATACGCCGGAATAACTCTGCGCGATCTTTTTCCGGTTGCGCGCTACGTTCGGTGATTGCCTCGACAAGTTCCAAGTAACTGCAATCGTCATCCCCATCGCGATGTTCGGTCATCGCCATGGCCGACATGAACGGGATGCGGTGATCCTCATTCCCCTGCCCTGCCCGCTTGCGATCAAAGCGTTGAGACAGGAAGATTGTGCGCCCGGCGGCTTGCACCAGACCATGTTGTGCCACCCGAATACCAGCGGCGGCGGCCATATCCAGTGCAATCGCTTCCCAGCGTTCAACTGAATATCCATCGGTATCTTTCGGAAACTTCGCAATCGACAGATTTCCATGCGGATCATAAACCGATGCCTTGGGCCGCGCACCGCCAAGCGATGATCCCGGTGCGAAAATCAGGAGTAGATCATCTTCGGTCTCTTCGCCGCTTTCAATACGCTGTGCTGCATTTAACAGATCACCCAGAGCGACAGTTGTTGGCACGCCTTTTGACTGAGGTGACTGAAACTCGCCATCGACACGAAACCGGATCGCGCCGAGCCGGGTCAGGTCGGAGACACCCAAGAGGTAATCCGTTTCATGCAACCCACGTGGTTGCCGGCCCTCAGCTTCTGCCAAACGGCGCTCTCGCCGGTTCATCAGCCGCCGGCCCCAAGTGTCTGGCGCGCTATCACCAAGCGTGCCAAACATCTCGCGGCCCTCTCCGGGGTGTAACGTGCCGCGCCGCAACGGAAGTGTCGGGTCAAATTGAAAGGCGTCGTGGGATGCCAGCCAGTCCGGGTCGTGCTCATATGTTACCCGTTCACGGCCTGCGCCTGCATGCCGCCGCAAAACACCAACTTTACGAAGCGTGCCATAGGCATCAAGGAACACTTCGATTGTCATGATGTGTCCTTTGGCGCGCGTTTGCGCAGCTGTTCTTGCGCCAACTCGTCTCCGAGACTGTCTGGTATACGACCCCAGCCCTCCAGTATTCCAAGGGCATGCAGAACCATAGCATAAGACCCTATGCTGGCGGCCGGTTCACCGCTTTCAATCCTGCGAAGTGTGTCTACGCTCACGGATGCGCGCTCTGCCACCAGGGTTTGCGGAAGCGCACGGCGCAACCGCGCCTCGCGGATACGCGCGCCCAGAAACCTCAATTCACGCTTTGTCGCGGGGCTTGTTTTGACTTTAGCTTTCATAATGCTGTCTTTATGCTATTCTCATACAGGTAACTAAGCATAAAATCAGTATTAGGCAAGCATTCTATTACTGCCCGACTTTCGCGGCCAATTCTTAGCTTTTACGTTTCCATGGGGAAATTTCCTTCCCTATAGTGCGACTTGGCGGCAAATATCCACACGTCATACTGGACTTCACTATTGGGATGGCCTTCGACATTATATGCGTTAGTCCACTTATGATGGACAAATCCTTATCTCTTCAAAGAGTCCAATGCGAATATCCTACCACAACAATCAAAGGGCTCAGATGCTGATCACTGACCATAAGGCCGGTTCCCATCATTCTTATGCAGCGTCTTTGGACCCAAATGTTGGACTGCTTCGGTATCACTGGGGCATCTTAGGCTGACATTGAAGCCATGATCGCGGTTAGGATATGAAGAGCGTCTGAAATCTTTGGTTGCTCCTACCAGACACCTGAGGTGCCCCTAGATTTGTAGACGCTTTGCTTGGTAACTTTGGAACCAAGGAGAGATAGATATGGCTAAGGGAATACGGTTTACGGATGAGTTTAAACAAGATGCTGTGATGCAAGTTGTTGAGCGTGGTTACGCGGTCAGCGAGGTGGCTGAGCGGTTGGGTATTAGCACCAAGTCGCTGTATACATGGAAGGCGCAGTTTGCGAAGTCGCCGCGTGCTAGGTCGGAGACGTCCGAGCAGGCTGTCGAGATCAAACGGCTAAAGCGCGAGCTGGCGAGGGTGACCGAGGAACGTAATATCCTAAAAAAGGCACGGTGCATTCAATCGGTCATCGCAACATCTGATATTTAGATGTTAGCAATGAAGGATATGAAATGTCCAGAACAGGTCGTCCCGGATTAACCTACCGTGAGAAACGTGAACTTTGGCACCGCTGGAAGGCGGGGCAGACATTGAGTGAGATTGGGCGTGCACTCAACAAGCACGCTGGTTCTGTGCATGGTGTGCTTGCTGTGACCGGGGGCATTGAACCTCGGGCCCGCGTGCGATCCCTCCGTGTTTTGCAATTGAGTGACCGTGAGGAGATATCGCGCGGCCTTGGACAAGGCTTCAGCTTCCGGCGTATTTCCAGGCTGATATGCCGTTCGGCCTCTACAGTTAGTCGTGAGATATCACGTAATGGTGGTAGGTTCGCGTATCGTGCTGTTCAGGCCGACAGGCCAACGCCATCGACTTCATCAACCACATCATCGAAAAGTTTCCTTTTCGGATATGCGAAATACGAACTGACAATGGCCATGAATTTCAGGCTAAGTTCCACTGGCACGTTGAAGACCTGGGGATCCGGCACGCCTACATCAGGCGTGGCACACCGCAACTCAATGGCAAGGTCGAGCGATCACACCGATCTGATCAGCAAGAGTTCTATCAACTACTCAGCTATAAAGGTGACGTCGATCTGGTGGCTAAACTCGATGAATGGGAACGCTTCTACAACTTCGCC
>JAFLKA010000101.1 GCA_022712735.1 Marinosulfonomonas sp.
CGCGTCATTCTCCGGCGGGGTTGGCACAATCTACGGCGCGATCATTGGCGCAGTGGTTTTGCAATCCTTGCAAACCGGCATGGTTCTGATCGGCTTTGACGCCGCAATCCAGCAGATGGTTGTGGGGGCGGTTCTGGTGTCGGCGGTTTGGGTCGACATAATCTATCGCCGCCGCAGCAGCACATAAGGGGAGGACAGGGTTATGAATACGCAAACCCCGCTGGTCGAGATGAGAAACATCGAACTGGCCTTTGGCGGCATCAAGGCCGTCGATGATGTGACCATTGATTTATTCCCCGGCGAAGTTGTCGGGTTGCTGGGCCATAACGGTGCCGGAAAGTCCACCCTGATCAAGGTTCTGTCAGGGGCCTACAAAGCCGATGCAGGTGAGATTTATGTGGAAGGAAAGCGTGCGATTATCAACAACCCGCGCGATGCCCGTAAATATAATATCGAGACTATTTACCAGACTTTGGCGCTGGCTGATAACCTTGATGCCGCCTCAAATCTGTTTCTGGGCCGCGAACTGGTCAACAAGCTCGGCTTGGTCGATGATGACGCGATGGAGGCCGAAACCCGCAAAATTATGGCTCGCCTTAACCCGAACTTTGAAAAGTTCTCATCCCCCGTCAGTGCATTGTCTGGCGGACAGCGCCAGTCGGTTGCCATTACCCGCGCCGTCTATTTCAACGCCCGCATTCTGATTATGGACGAGCCCACCGCCGCGCTTGGCCCGCAAGAAACCGAAATGGTCAACGAATTGATCCATCAACTAAAGGCCGAAGGCATCGGGATATTCCTGATCAGTCACGACATCCACGATGTGATGGGCCTGTGTGATCGGGTAAGTGTGATGAAAAACGGCAAACTGGTTGGCACTGAAAACGTGGGTGATGTGACCGACGATGAAATCCTTGCGATGATTATTCTGGGAAAACAGCCGCAAAAGAAGACCACGAACACCTGAAGGCGCCCCTCACAATTCACCCAATATATCCCGCTTGCGCCGCAGTTTGTTCATGACATGCACCAAGGCGGCGGTAATTTCAGGTTCGGACAGCGCGTGCCCTGACATTGGCACCAGTTTCAACTCTGCCTTTGGCAGCGCTTTTGCCACCTGCCAGGCCGAAGTTGGCGGGCAGATCATATCATAGCGCCCCTGAATGATCGTGGCGGGGATGTGGGCAATGCTGGGCAGGTTTTTCAAAATCCAGCCGTCGTGCTCCAGAAATCCCGCATTGGCGAAATAGTGGTTTTCCAGCCGCGCAAAGGCCAGCGCATAATCGGCAGGGGTTTGGCCCACAGCCCCGATATTATGGATCGACGCCAGCGCATTTTCCCACGCAGACCACGCGCGGGCAAACCGGACTTCGGTATCACGATCACCGCAAAACAGGCGCGTCTGATAGGCGGCGATCAAATCGTCACGCTCGTCTATCGGAACCATTTTGGAAAAATCTTCCCACAGGTCGGGCCAGAATTTACCGGCCCCGCCGCCATAGAACCAATCCAGCTCGTCTTGTGTCATCAGGAACACACCGCGCAAAACCAGATATGCAGCACGATCAGGGTGCGTTAGAGCATAAGTCAGCGACAGCGTAGCGCCCCAGCTACCGCCAAAAACAATCCAGCGATCAATGTCGAGCGCTGTGCGGATACGCTCGATATCGGCAACCAGATGCCATGTGGTATTCGCTTCAATCGACGCATGAGGTTTGGAACGTCCGCAGCCACGCTGATCAAATAGAATGATACGATAGACGGCGGGGTCAAAATAACGGCGCATCGCCGGGCTACATCCGCCGCCGGGTCCACCATGCAGCACCACAACGGGCACGCCATCAGGGTTGCCGCATTGCTCGACATAGACGGTATGGCCATCGCCCACGTCCAGCATCCGCGTGTTAAACGGTGCTGTTTGCGCAAAAAGATACTGGGATGCGCTTTTTTGACCTGCGTTCTTATCCATGAGTGTCCTATATAGTGACATGAGCCACACCAAAAGAGCATATGGAGTTCAGAATGCAAGCCGCGAAAACAACAGTTGATCCCGCCGAAGTTGCCAAATTCGAGGCGATGGCCGCGGAATGGTGGGATGTGAATGGCAAGTTCAAGCCGCTACACATGCTAAACCCGTGTCGGCTGGATTACATCACGCAGCGGATTGCAACGCAGTTTGGTCGGGATTTAACCGCCGCTATGCCGTTTGATGGGTTGCGCCTGTTGGATATTGGCTGTGGCGGTGGGTTGCTGTCAGAACCGATGGCGCGGTTGGGTGCAACTGTGATCGGGGCGGATGCTGCCGAAGGGAACATTCCTGTGGCGCAGGTCCATGCCGACCAGCAGGGGCTTGAGATTGATTACCGCCACACCACTGCCGAAGCACTGGCCGAAGCGGGCGAGCAGTTTGACGTGGTTTTGAATATGGAAGTGGTCGAGCATGTCTCTGACCCGCTGATCTATCTAACGGCCTGTCAGCAGTTGCTGAAACCAGGTGGTTTGATGATATGTTCAACCCTGAACCGCAATCCAAAAAGTTATGCTGTGGCCATTATCGGTGCCGAACATATCATGCGATGGCTGCCCAAGGGCACGCATGAATGGCGCAAGTTTATCACGCCGGATGAACTGTATGATTTGATCAAAAACGCTGGATTAGAGCCTGTTAACCGCAGCGGGTTCGTGTTTAACCCGATTGCATGGTCGTGGTCATTATCGGATCGGGATCTGTCGGTGAACTATGTAACGTCAAGCGTTAAACGCTAGTTGCTTTCATCCATTTGTTCGCGCAATTCGCGCAGAACCGGCAAAGCACTACGCACTTTTTCAGGGCCGATTTTTTCGACCACTTTAGCAATGATCGGGGTAATTGCATTCAGCGCCACTTCGCGTGCTACGCGTCCTGACGGGCTGATTGTTACATGTTTGCGCCGTGCATCATCCCAATCGGGGCGAATGTGTACATGGCCTGCCCATTCCAGTTTGTTCAATGTATTGGTCATCGCCCCGCGTGTTACATGAAATGCTTTGGCAAGCTGGGCAGGGGAGCGTTCGGTGTTTGCGGTCGCCAAATGGTTCAGCACAGAAAAATGTGACAGCTCCATTCCCTTTGGCAATGCCTTAGACAGGCGGTTTCGGGCCAGCTGATCAGCCATAAAAATTTCACTAAACAGCGCCACGGCAAGGGGGTCGTTGGCATCGCTCATTCCGGCACCCCATAATCGCGGTCATGGGACAGGGACGGGATTTTGCGCCGCGCCGCGTCAACCTCGGATAAATCGAAATCAACCAGCGTTAGACCCGCTTTTGTACCGCCATCCGCCAAAACCTCGCCCCATGGCGACACCGCCAATGAATGACCATATGTGTCCCGTGATCGCCCTGTGGTAGCTGAATGCGGGCCGCATTGGGCGGGGGCAAAAACATAGCATCCGGTTTCGATCGCACGGGCCCGCAACAGGGTTTCCCAATGCGCCGCACCCGACACTGGGGAAAAGGCAGCAGGACCGGTCAGGATTTGCGCACCGTGCTGGGCCAGCGTTCGATGCAATTGCGGGAACCGGACGTCATAACAAATGGTCATGCCCACTTTAGCAAAATCAGTGTCGGCAATCACCGCCTGTTTCCCCGGCCGGTAACCCGCAGATTCACGGTAGGTCTCGGTTTTACTGATCTCGACATCAAACATGTGGATTTTATCATAGCGGGCCACAATCGTGCCTTTGGGCGATATCATGAACGACCTATTGGCGAATCGCCCATCAGCGTCATTGGTTTTCAATGCCAACGAGCCGATCAGCAACCAGATGCCCAGCGCTTTTGCCTCGGCCTGTAGAGCGGCAAGGGTTGGGTCATCACCCTCATGGTGCAGCACCGATTGCTGATGGGCGCGGCTGTCCGAGACACAATTTGTCACCTCGGGCGTCAGCAGAAACCCAGCACCGTTGCCCGCCGCTTCACGCATATATCCAACAATCTGCGGAATGTTATCCGCAGGCTGATCAGACGAATTCAGCTGGATTAGAGCCGCTTTCATTGCCTATCCCGCCAGCATTATATCAAGTTTACCCGTGCGCTCCAGCGCGTGTAGTTCATCACAACCGCCAACGTGATTTTCCCCGATAAATATTTGCGGCACGGTATGGCCGCCATTTGCGCGGCTCATCATTTCCTGACGCTTGGCTGCGTTCATCCCGACGTTATATTCGGTAAACTCCACGCCTTTGCTTTTCAGCAACCGTTTGGCCGCCACGCAAAACCCGCAAAAGGGCGAAGTGTAAATTTCAACTGTTTGCATTTCCAAATTCCTATCGTTTTGCCGGACTATAGGGATTTATACATCCTTCGCAACGCGCGCCAACGTCACGGTGAAAACATCTTTGGCGCCAGCAGCCAGACATGCCTCGGTGCAGGCCGCAAGAGTTGCGCCAGATGTCATCACATCATCAACCAGCAGGATCGAGCGGCCAATCAGGCGATGGTGGCGTTTTGGATTGGCAGAAATAGTATCCGCCAGCATCTGAAACCGCGCATCACGGCCCAGACCATCAAGGGACCGCGTGCGCTTGCTGCGAACCAGCAAATCAGGGCAGTAGGATTGATCCAGCGCATTGGCCAGGCTTTTGGCAAGCAAAGCCGACTGATTATACCGCCGTTTCAGCATCCGCATCCAGTGTAACGGGACCGGCGCGATTAATGTATTTGGCTGAACCATCGAGGCAGCAACCTGTGCCATCCATTGGCCGGCAGGTGTAGCAAGGTCAAGCCGGTCACCATGTTTTAGCGCCAGCACCAATTTGCGACCATTATCCTTATATAGCAGCGCCGCACGCCCCTTGGCCCAAGGCCGCGCGATGGTCATGCAATCATCACAAAGGATGCTTTCGCCGGTATCATCGCCCAGCAACGGTGTGCCGCATTTATCGCAAGCCAGCCCGGTTATGAACGGCGTATCCCGCCAGCATTTACCGCAAAGCGCATTGTCACCTTCAACCAGATCACGGCACGACATGCACTGCGACGGGTATATCAGGTGAAGTGGTGATTGCATTTTGCGTCGTTCCTTTTAAATTGCCCACAGCCAAAGGACCGCCAGATGCAAAAGCCCCCCTTGTTAACTGATCGCCGTGCACTTGAGCATTTTCGTGCCCGTGCACTACGGTCCAGCGATCCCGCAATGTTCTTGCAAGAAGAAGCCGTGCTTGAGATTAATGAAAGACTGAACGAGGTTAACAGACCGTTTACCTCCGTCGCACTTGTAACGCCTTTCCCGCAAATTTGGCAAAATTTACTGCCCACAGCCAAGATTGTGCCGGATGACGCGATTTTAACGCTAAAACCCGAGGCGCACGATCTGGTGATCCATTCAATGTCGCTGCATTGGGCGAATGACCCTGTGGGGCAGTTGATCCAGTGCAATAGAGCATTAAAGCCGGATGGCT
>JAFLKA010000102.1 GCA_022712735.1 Marinosulfonomonas sp.
CGAATTTTCCGGTAGGGTCAGCACATCTACCATCATGGTAATGCCGCCACCGGGCCAGATATAGGTCTGTGCGCCGCCGCAGGTCAGTTGCGTTGCATTGGCGCTGACGGATTGGGTCAGGCGGATCGGGTTCCGGGTGACGCCGGAGCGAAGTGAGCCCCCCGCGCCGCCCATGAACAGCACTGTGCAAAGCGCCGCTTCACAGTTTTCGTCGATCAGTTGCACAGAGTGTTTCAGATTGTCAGGTAGCGGCTGTTCTATCGGCTCCAGCGCCTCGTTCAGCACGTAATAGCCGAATTGCTCGCCCGTGGTGGAAACCATCATCATGCGCAGGCCCGCCTTGGCGCCCTTTTTCTCGTTCCACGGCCCCAGAATATCCAGCGGGTTTTCGATGTTGGTGCCGCCCCAGCCAAGGCCAGGATCAGCCACCTGAAAATAGCGGCCAGGGGTTGAACGCCGCCCCTTGATTTTAATACCGGTGCTTTGCCATCCCAGCACCTTACCGGCCTGATGTTCCGACACAACGCCGGTGATGTGATCATCCACCACCACCACTTCGTCGACCAGTCCGCGCCATTGCGACGCGAACATCCCGATGGTGGCTGACCCACAGCCAACCCGCATCCGCGCCTCGCGCTTACCATCCACAACCGGTGCATGCCCCGCCTGAACGATGACGGTTGATCCACCGTCGATGGTCAGCTCGACCGCCTCGCGGTTGCACAGTTTCAGCAGGGCATCGCAGGTCACTCGGCCCTCGGATTTGGTGCCGCCGGTCAGGTGATCCACCCCGCCGAGCGATAACATTTGCGAGCCGTATTCGCTGGTCATCACATGGCCGATCACCTCGCCATTTGCCCGCACGGTTGCAGCCTCGGCTCCTAAATGGCGGTCTGTGTCGATCTTTACTTTGACGCCGCAATACGAAAATATCGCTTCGGTCACCACGGTGATCATATCCGCGCCATCGACCTGCTGGCTGACGATAAAGGGGGCAGGTTTATAGTCGGGGTAGGTGGTGCCGGACCCGATAGCGGTGACGAATTTCTGGCTGTCATCGTCCAGATCATCTTGCCAGTCGGCACCCAGAAATGGTTTCACTTCGTCGCCTGCTGCAATGCGGTGATCAAGGATTGTCAGCGGATCGCAGCGGATGATTTTGCCGCCTTCATTGGCATATCGGTCACATGCGCCAAGGCGACCCTCGGCGACGTAACACATTACGGGACAAGCATCGCAGCGGATTTTTACGGGGGTATTTGCGGCGGCATCGGTCATTTTTGTGCCTCGTTGATGGCGTTCAGAACACGGTAGGGCAGGGCGGGCAAACGGGCAATGCGTGCGCCGGACGCATCACGGATCGCGTTCAAAATTGCGGGGGCGGTGGGGATCAATACGTGTTCGCCTAACCCTTTGGCGCCGAAGGGACCGTGCGGATCAGGGTTTTCGATCAGGGTCGAGGTGATCTGCGGCATGTCGCCAATGGTGGGGATCAGATAATCGTGCAGGTTTTCGGTGCGCCCCGGAATGTATTCTTCCATCAAAGCCATGCCCAACCCTTGGGCAATGCCGCCTTCAATCTGGCCCGTTGCCAGCACCGGATTGATCACGCGACCCAGATCATGGGCGGCGTGTATATGGCGCACCTTGACGGTGCCAAGGCGCATGTCGACCGCGACTTCGGCCATCTGCGCGCCGTAGCCATAGACCGCATAAGGCGTGCCTTGGCCGTTTTCATCCAGTGGGGATGTGGGCGGATCATACGTGGAAATCGCGCTGATGGCATAGCCGTTTTCATCCGGCGCAAGGCTGGCCAGATCAAGGCTGGAAGCATTGCTGGAAAGCGTGCCGTCGTGGAGGTGAAGGGCTGCATCATCTCCCGCGTTCAGGCGTTGCAGAATAGCGGCGCGTAACTGGCGGCCTGTCTGTTCGGCGGCTTTACCGGTGACATAGGTTTGGCGCGAGGCCGAGGTTTTTCCGGCGTCCGGCGTGAGGCCGGTGTCGGGGCCGATCAGGGTGACCTGCGACAGGGGCAGGCCCAATGCGTCGGCAAAGATTTGCGCGATCACGGTGTTGGAGCCTTGGCCGATATCGGTGGCACCCTGATGCAAGACCAGCCGCCCATCCGGCGTGATGCCCGCCAGAATGGTTGATGGGTTGGGCAGGGATGTGTTGCCGCAACCATACCAGCAACTGGCCACGCCGACGCCGCGTTTTACGTCACTGTGGCTGGCGTTCCATTCGGCATTTTGTGCAAGGGCGGCTTGCCACGGTGCCTCAAGTGCTTCTAGGCATTGGCCAATGCCAACCGCGCTCAGCACCTGTCCGGTTTGTGTTTTGTCCCCGTCATGCAGGGCGTTCTTTTGGCGAAACTTCAAGCGGTCTATTCCAGCCATAACCGCCAGATCATCAAACAGGATTTCCTGAATGATTGCGGCCTGTGGCACGCCGAACCCGCGAAATGCGCCCGATGGTGGGCCGTTGGTGTGGATGGCGGCGGCTTGCGCGAAATAGGCTGGCATTTTGTAGGGGCCAGAGGCATGCACCGGCACGCGGTTGGCCACGGTCGGGCCCCACGAGGCATAAGCGCCAGTGTTGAAGTCGCCGTCAAAGTGCATCGCGGTCAGCTGGCCGTTTTCATCACACCCTATGCGGGCAGTCATTTTGGCGGGGTGGCGTTTGGTGGTCGAGGACATGGATTCGCTGCGTGAATACGTCATACGGCATGGCCTGCCCGTTTTCATCGCGGCAAGGCCGATCAACGGTTGCAAGGACACGTCAAGGTTGGAGCCAAAGCCGCCGCCTGTTGCGGACGGAATGATGCGCACTTGCTCCTTTGGTAGGGCAAGAATGTTGGCCACATCTTCTTGGTCCATCACCGGGGCTTGAGTGCAGGCATGGATGTTCAGGGTGTCGCCGTCCATCCACGCAACGCCCGCTTCGGGCTCGATATAAGCGTGTTCGACATAGGCGGTCTCGATTGAGGTTTTGGCGGTGTGAGCCGCGCCAGACAGCGCGGATTCGGCATCGCCATGACGCACAAGGCCTGCAATTAAAAGGTTGCCATCGCGTCCTTCATGCAATTTCGGGGCGCTTGGCTGTTTGGCGCTTTCGGTGTCTAGCAATTCATCTTGCGGCTGCCATGTGATCGGGAATGTGGACAGGTCGCAGGTGTCGATTGCACCCGCTTCGCCCACAACCAACGCCACCGCTTCGCCGCGAAAACGGGTGTGGTTTTCGGCTAGTGCTGGTTGGTCCGCAAAGGGCGGGATCACGCCAAACCGGTTTTCGCCGGGGATGTCGGTGGCGGTAAGGACCAGCGCAATGCCGGTGTGC
>JAFLKA010000103.1 GCA_022712735.1 Marinosulfonomonas sp.
AGGGGTTGGCGGCGAGTTTCGGATTTGGTGTTCGGGACGACGCGATGTCGATATCGGCGCAATTCCTGAGCGAGAACCGCGATGAAGCGATGGCGCTGTTGCGGGCCGCATTGCAAGAGCCACGGTTCGATGATGACGCAATCGAGCGGGTGCGGGCACAGGTGGTTTCGGGCATTCAGAGCGCCGTAAAAGACCCCGATAAAATTTCGGGGCGCACGTTTGATCAGTTGGCCTTTGCCGACCATCCCTATGCGAGTTCGCGCAATGGCACGCTGGAAACGGTGGCCAGCATAACGCGCGATGATTTGGTGGCCGCCAAGGATGCCGTCATGGCGCGGGACCGGCTGTTTGTCGGGGCGGTTGGCGATATAACCCCTGCAGAACTGGGCGCATTGCTGGACGAATTGCTGGGCGGATTGCCTGCGGTCGGGGCGGATATGCCTGTGCGGGCTGAATTTTTGCTAAGCGGTGGTGTGACTGTGGTGCCGTTTGACACGCCGCAATCGGTGGTGACTTTCGGCCTTGAGGGGATCGAGCGCGACGACGATGATTTCTTTGCGGCTTATCTGATGAACACCATTCTGGGCGGAAGTGGCCGACAATCACGCCTGATGGAAGAGGTGCGCGAGAAACGCGGGCTGACTTATGGCGTTTACAGCTATTTGGTGCCGATGGATTACGCGGCGATCTATATGGGGCGGGTGGCGTCGGCCAACGACCGTGTTGCGCAAGCGATTGATGTGATCCGTGATGAGTGGATCAAGCTGGCGGAAAACGGGGTGACCGCTGCGGAGTTGGACGGGGCCAAGACCTATTTGACCGGCGCATACCCGTTGCGGTTTGACGGGAACGGGCCGATTGCCAATATCATGGTGGGGATGCAGATGCAGGGCCTGCCGATTGATTATATCGCCACGCGAAACGACAAGGTGAATGCCGTGACGCTGGAGGATATTGCGCAGGTGGCCAAGCGGCTGGTGCGACCGGATGATCTGCATTTTGTGGTGGTCGGGCAGCCCGAGGGGCTTGAGAGCAGCAATTAACTTAAGGTGTGAATGAAGATGTGAATGCCTGTGGTCGAATCGGGGCGGTTTATGCTAATTCTAGTGGTATGCCCGCACAAAACCCCAATATAGGCGAAAACCGTCCTGTTATCCGCCAGCTGGATGATGCCGCGATTAACCGGATCGCGGCGGGCGAAGTGGTGGAACGACCTGCCTCGGCAGTGAAAGAGCTGATCGAGAATGCGCTGGACGCGGGGGCGCATAGGATCGAGGTTTCCTATGCCGATGGTGGCAAGACGCTGATCCGCGTGGTCGATGATGGCCACGGGATTTTGGCGGCTGATTTACCGCTGGCGATGTCGCGTCATGCCACGTCGAAAATTGACGGATCAGACCTGTTAAACATCCACACATTCGGGTTTCGGGGCGAGGCGTTGCCGTCACTGGGGGCTGTTGGTCGGTTGACGATCACGTCTCGGGTATCGGGCGCGGATGCGGCGACGATCCGTGTGGCAGGCGGGGCGATG
Source organism: Marinosulfonomonas sp. (assembly GCA_022712735.1). The sequence goes on from JAFLKA010000103.1 coordinate 1,532, forward strand.
GAGGCGGTGAAACCGGCGGCGTTATCCAGCGGAACCGTGGTCGAATTGCCCGATCTGTTTTACGCCACCCCTGCACGGCTAAAATTCTTGCGTACCGATCGGGCCGAGGTGCAGGCGATTGGCGATGTGGTAAAACGGCTGGCGATGGCGGAGCCGTTTGTCAGCTTTACCTTGCGCGATGTGTCGGGCGGTGGCGAGGGGCGATTGACGTTTCGCGCGGATGCGGAAACCGGCGATCTGTTCGATGCGCTGCATGGGCGGTTGCGGCAGGTTCTGGGTGCTGAGTTTGCTGAGAATGCGTTGAAGATTGATGCGGAGCGCGAGGGGATTGCGCTGACCGGATACGCGGCGCTGCCGACGTTTTCACGCGGGTCCGCGGTGATGCAGTATCTGTATGTCAATGGGCGGCCCGTGCGTGACAAATTGTTGATCGGGGCGTTGCGCGGGGCGTATTTCGATTTTCTGTCGCGCGACAGGCATCCGGCGGCGGTGCTGTTTCTGGAGTGTGATCCGCATTTTGTGGACGTCAATGTGCATCCGGCAAAATCCGAGGTGCGGTTTCGCAATCCGGGTCTGGCGCGCGGGTTGATCGTTTCGGCGTTGCGGCATGCGTTGGCCGAGGCGGGGCATCGGGCTTCGACCACGGTGGCGGGCGCAACTTTGGGGGCGTTTCGGCCTGAGGCGACAGGACGGGTTTACCAGATGGATCGGCCCTCGCAGGGGGCGATTGGGGCGAGTTACGCGGCGCAGGCTCCGGCATTTGAAGGCGGATTTGCCGAAGCTTCGGCACGGTTCGAGGCGCCGATAGAAGCGGATGCGCCGACTGATTTGCCGCGGGGGGCGGCGCGCGCGCAGGTGCATGAAAACTACATCATTGCGCAGACGGCGGATGGCATGGTGATTGTTGATCAGCACGCGGCGCACGAGCGGCTGGTTTACGAGAAACTAAAGGCGCAGATGGCTGAAAACGGTGTGGCGGCGCAGGCTTTGTTGATCCCCGAGATTGTGGAATTATCCGAGGGCGATGCTGCGCGTTTGCTGGAGATGGCCGATGATCTGGCGCGGTTGGGGTTGAAGCTGGAGCCGTTCGGGGCAGGCGCGATTGCGGTGCGTGAAACACCTGCGATTCTGGGTGCTATTAATGCCAAGCAGATGATTTTGGATATTCTGGATGAGTTGGCTGATCTGGGCGATAGCCTGACAGTACAAGCGCGCATTGAAGCGATCCTGAGCCGTGTGGCCTGTCACGGGTCAATCCGGTCGGGGCGGCGCATGCAGGCCGACGAAATGAACGCATTGTTACGCGAAATGGAAGCCACGCCGCATTCGGGTCAATGTAACCACGGACGCCCCACCTATGTGGAGCTAAAACTAGCAGATATCGAGAGGCTGTTCGGGCGCAAATGATGGGAATTCAGGGCATAAACGACGCGTTGCAGGAGTTCTGGATGATCGCGGCGGGGGTGGGCGTATTCATCGTGCTGATGATGCTGATCCTGCTGGTCATGGTGGTGCGCCGTGCCGGGCGGTCGGCCTCGGCGACGGAACAGGTATCGGTGCAGATGAATAATCTGGGTCAGGCCGTGACGGTGCTCGGGTCCGGGCAAGAACAGTTGCAAGGCAGTTTGCGCACGGTTTCGGATGCGCAAGCCACTGGGCAATCGCAGGTGTTGCAGACCATGGAAGCGCGGCTGGCGCATATGCAGCAACAGATGAATGACCGGCTGCATGAAAATGCGATAAAATCGGCGCGATCATTAAGTGAAATGCAAGACCGGATGAAAGAAACCCTGCAAGGCAACACAGTGAAGACGACGCAGTCGTTGACGCAGCTTCAGGAACGGTTGGCGACGATAGACAAGGCCCAGACCAATATCGAAAAACTGTCGGGGGATGTGTTGTCATTGCAGGATATTCTGTCGAACAAACAGACGCGCGGGGCGTTTGGTGAAATCCAGTTGAACGATATTGTCAGCAAGGCGCTGCCTGCGGGCAGTTATAAATTACAAGCGACGTTATCCAACGGCAAGCGGGCCGATTGCCTGATTGATCTGCCCAACCCGCCGGGGCCAATTGTGATCGATAGCAAGTTCCCGCTGGAGGCGTATGAGGCGTTGCGCAATGCTGATAATGACTGGGAAATGAAAGAGGCGGTCAAAGCGTTCAAGGTTTCCGTGAAGGGGCATATCAAGGCAATATCCGAGCGCTATATTATTGAGGGTGAAACCGCGGACGGGGCGCTGATGTTCCTGCCTTCCGAAGCGGTTTATGCCGAGTTGCACGCCAATTTTCCAGAGCTGGTCCGCGAAGGGTTCGCGGCGCATGTCTGGATCGTTTCGCCGACCACTTGCATGGCGACGCTGAACACCATGCGGGCCATTTTGAAAGATGCACGGATGCGCGAACAGGCGGGCGCTATCCGCAAGACGTTGCGCCAGCTGCACCGCGATGTCGAGATGGTGGTGGAGCGGGTCGGCAAGCTGGACACGCATTTCAATCAGGCGCGGGCCGATCTGGACGGAATTGGTGTGGCGGCGGATCGGGCTGGAAAACGCGCCGCACGGCTGGATAATTTCGATTTTGAGGAACTGGCACCTGAAACGGATGCGGCAAATGTGGTGCCGATTGGAAAACAAGGCGAATAGGCTATGCCGCGGCGCTAATTTCTGGCAATCTGTATCTCGACTCGAAAGGTTCAATTATGCTTGAAATCAGCACCAACAAAATTGCCCGTGTAATTATCCGCGCCCGTGAACTGGGCGCGAAAGTAGGACGGTGGGATCGGCCCGGTGACGAGGCAGGTGCGGAAACCATATTGGAGAACCGTCCCAGTGATGGAACCGAAGCCGAGTTGCGCAGTTATATCGCCGATATGAACCGTGACGAGCAGGCCAGTCTGGTGGCGGTTATGTGGATCGGGCGCGAGACCTTTGATGCGGCAGAAGTGGCCGAGGCGATCAAGACGGCGAAACAGGAAGCGGTTTCGCCGACCGAAAACTATCTGTTGGGCATCCCGCTGCTGCCGGATTATCTGGAGAGCGGGCTGGAAGCGCTGGGATTTTCGGTGGAAGAGGTCGAGGAAGGGTTTTTGTAACCCAGTTGAATGGAGACCCTGACGGGTCGCTTTATATCCCGCACCCTACGGGCACTCGGGTGTGCGCGCCGCGCGGAGGTATATCAAGCGTTTTGTATTCAACAAAAAAAGAGCACCAGAATTCGCCCACTCTTGGGGTGAATTCTGGTTCGAGGTAATGCAAATTGCTTTTTATGACAAGAAGAAGGGGTGGATTAACCTAAGTGATCCACCACTTGCAGGTGCTGCGATAGCCGATCTACTTCGCCTAGCCAACGTGACACCAGCCGAGGATCGCTGGGAGCTGCGGAAACACCGGCGGGAATTTCATGGTTCAGGACGGCCTCGACTGCCAGTGACACAGGCACTGAAACCAGCCGCGCCATGGCGGTGCCGCGTTCGTCGCCGTATGCGTCCATCACATAGGTTTTGTGGTAGGTCGGGATGCCTGCGTTTTCGGCCGTTAACCCAACGCACATGATCACGCGGTCGGGGTCGTCATCGCCATAGGCGTTGTCGGCCCAGAATTGATCGGACATTTCTTTTAGGTGGGTATCGTCGGCGGTCTCGACTTTGGTGAACACATCGGTCCATGCATCGGCCCAGCCGTTCAGGCGCAGGGTGCCGCGCACGAACCCCTTGACCTTCCATGCAGGATCAAACTGGTAGTCTTTGATGAAGGGGATTGAATCGCGGTTCGGGTAGACCTCGAATGTTTCGGGTTGCGGCAGCGGGGCGGCGTAGCTAGTGATGGCGTCCCACGGGCGGGTGACATCCAGTGGTGTGTAGTCATGGA
>JAFLKA010000451.1 GCA_022712735.1 Marinosulfonomonas sp.
AGACTCGTAATCGGCCAGAGATGGCAGCGAATAGACACCATATGCCGTGGTGGCCGACCCTTCATGCGGGCCGAAATAGCCGATCAAATCAGCGCCGCAGTCAGGTATGGCTTGGCCCCAGTTGCGGGCGTATTCCGCGAATGCCTCGCGCTTGAACGGATCAATTTCATAGCGGATAAAACATGTAATCATTTAGTGCTCCTTTTCGATGTGCTTAGGCTAGCACCTTGCATAACCGCAATGGTTCGGCTACGGTCGAACCATGAAGGAAGGCCCAGACATCGCCCAGACCGCCGCCCTGATCGGTGATCCCGCACGCGCCAATATGTTGGTCGCGCTAATGGATGGGCACGCCCTGACGGCCACCGAACTGGCGCATGAGGCCGGTGTGACCAAGCAGACCGCCAGCAGCCATTTGGCACGGTTGACCGATGGCGGATTGCTGGTGCGTGAAGTGCAGGGCCGCCACCATTATTTCCGTCTGAACGGGCCAGACGTTGGCGCCGTTCTCGAGGCGTTAATGGGGGTGTCCGCCGCCCGCCTAGGCCCGCGCACCCGCCCTGGCCCAAGTGATCCGGCCTTGCGCCACGCGCGGGTGTGTTATGACCATTTGGCAGGAGAAATGGGGGTGCAGCTGTATGAACATGCGCAATCTTCGGGCTGGATTTCAGGCGACGAACATGGCTTGACGCTGACCGATACCGGCCGCGTGGCGTTTTCGGAGTTTGATATTGATTACAAGCCGCTAGAGGGTGTGCGCCGCCCCCTGTGCCGCGCCTGTCTGGACTGGTCGATGCGGCGTCATCATCTGGCGGGTGGATTGGGCAAAGCGATATTGCAAGCGATGTATACGCGCGGCTGGGCGCGTCGCTTGCCCAACAGCCGCGTGGTCCATTTCACGCCACAGGGTGAACAGGCGTTCCAAAGCTGGCTGAAGGCCTAGGTGCGAGGCTCAAAACCTGATGGGCGGAACAACAAAGGCACGCCCAAGACGGACTTTGAGGCCCACCTACCCCAGCCACAGGATTTTTTGGCCAAAATGTGTTAAGGTCAGGTCTTCGGCCGGAGTCCAAAGCCGGAAATTTATAGAAAATTTACTCAAGGGAGAAAAAATTATGCCACTATATATGTTCCAAGCAAGTTATACCTCCGAAGCAATCAAGGCCATGATAGAAAACCCGCAAGATCGGGAAGCAGCGGCGCGCCCAATCATTGAAGCCGTGGGGGGCAAGCTGTTGAACTTGTACTTCTGTTTTGGGTCTTCAGACATTGTAGCGATTATCGAGGCGCCGGATGATAAATCTGTGGCGGCGTGTTCTATGGCCATCGGCGCGTCTGGTGCGTTTTCCGCCGGGGCAACCACCAGTCTGATGACGTCCGGCGAGGCAATGAAAGCCATGCAGGCGGCACAGGCAGCCGCAGCCGTCTATACACCGCCAACCGGCTAATCAAACAAACACGCTTCGCACCAAAAATTCAGGTGCGGAGCCCAATACCGCTAGGGCAATCGTTCCGCCGTGCAAGAACTGCGTCCCTAGCCCGCCTTTTCTTCCAGCGCCATCCATTCCTCTTCCGCTGCATCCAGCACCGACTGGCGCTCGATCAAGGCGTCGGTGGCCTTTTGGAATTTAACCGGATGATCGGTAAACATGTCAGGGTCCGACATGAATTCGACCAATTTGGCAATCTCGGCCTCCAGCCGCTCCATCACGGCGGGCAATTCCTCTAGACGGTGCTGTTCAACGAACGACAGCCCCGCGTCCGCTGGTTTATTCTCCGACTTGCCCCCGCCCTGCTTTTTCTTCTGGGCGGGCGCGGTCGCCGCATCCTCGCCGCGTTGCGAACGGTAATCAGACCAACCACCAGCATAAACCGTGGCCTTGCCGTCACCCTCCATCGCAATGGTGGTGCGCACCACGCGGTCCAGAAAATCACGGTCATGGCTGACCAGCAGCACAGTGCCAGCATAATCGGTCAGCAGCTCTTGCAGCAGGTCGAGCGTTTCGACATCCAAATCATTTGTCGGCTCGTCCAACACCAAAAGGTTGCTTTCCCGCGCCATGATTTTGGCCAGCAACAGCCGCGCCTTTTCGCCACCGGAAAGCGAGCGCACAGGGGCACGCATCTGCCCCTCGTCAAACAGGAAATCCTTGAGATACCCGACCACATGGCGCGGCGCACCCCGCACCATCACCTGATCGGCCTTGCCCGACACGCGCAGGTCAACATCGCCTGTCATGCTCTCCCACAGGCTGATATTGGGGTCCAGTTGGGCACGGTTCTGGTCAAACAGCGCCATTTCCAGATTGGTGCCACGCACCACCGTGCCGCTATCGGGTTCGATCTCGCCAATCAGCATGTTCAGCAGGGTGGTTTTGCCCACCCCGTTGGGACCAACAAAACCAATGCAATCGCCGCGCTGCACCTTCAGGGAAAACTGGGAAAGGATCACCTTTCCATCATAAGCCTTTGTAATATCAATGGCTTCTATGACCTTCTTGCCAGATTTTCGCCCAGCCTCCAGCACCATCTCAGCCGTGCCTTGGCGCTTGATCTGCGCCGATTGTCCGGCCTGCAATTCGCGCAGTGCCCGCACCCGTCCCTGATTGCGCTTGCGCCGTGCCGATATGCCCTCGACGGCCCAGCGGGCCTCGGCCTTGATCTTGCGTTTCAGCTTGTGACGCTGGTCATCTTCTTCTTCCCAAGTCTTATCACGCCATGCCTCAAATTCCGCGAACCCTTTTTCTTGGCGGCGCACCGCACCTCGATCAATCCACAAGGTGGCACGGGTCAGCGCGTTCAGGAACGCGCGGTCATGCGAGATCAGAACATAACCGGTGCGGGTGGTTTTCAGCATGCCCTCAAGCCAGCCAATCGCCTCGATATCCAGATGGTTGGTTGGTTCGTCCAGCAGCATCAGTTCGGGCGCTTCGGCCAGAAGTTTGGCCAAGGCCGCACGGCGTCGCTCGCCACCGGATGCGGTTTCGATCAACCCTTCTGGGTCAAACTTCAACCCCTCGGCCACCCGTTCAACAAGGTAATCCTGTCCCGCATGCAGCCCGCTGGTGGCATACTCGCCAAGCGTACTAAATCCTACAAAATCAGGGTCTTGCTCCATGTATCCAACCTGAACACCGGGGGATGCCACCACCGCCCCGCTGTCGGCCTCGACCAGTCCGGCCATCACCTTCATCAAGGTGGATTTACCCGACCCGTTGCGCCCGACCAGCGCCACACGGTCGCCGGGCTGAACCACAAGCGACAGGCCATCGAAAACGGGATCACCGCCGAATGTGAGCGAAATATCGGAAAGCTGTAATAAAGGTGCACGTGCCATATCCGCTGGCTATGACGTGGGATGCGCGGCGTCAACCACCCCCCTTGGTAAAACTACAAAAACGCGGTAGCACTGCGGAAATAAACTTGACGGGATCAACCGATGTTTCACAACTTCT
>JAFLKA010000104.1 GCA_022712735.1 Marinosulfonomonas sp.
GGGGCATCTGGGGGATGGGTTAACCATGACCGGATTTGATTTTCGGGGTCACGGGAAATCTGTGGACTGGGACGGGGCGGGTGATTATCACAGCATTTGCACTGCGGATGCGGGTGGGTTTCTGAAGCGCCCGATGCATCTGATCGGGCATTCATTCGGGGCAACGGTGGCGCTGCGGTTGGCGCTGGAGCGACCTGATATGGTGCGCAGTCTGACGTTGATTGAGCCGGTATTTTTTGCTGTGGCAAGGGACACTGCTGCCTATGCGGACCATACACAAGAATTTCAGCCGTTTGTGGACGCGATGGAATGTGGGGGCCATGAGGCTGCCGCGCAAGCGTTCACCGATGTATGGGGAATGGGGGCGGATTGGGCGACGATGCCTGCTGAAATGCGGGCCTATTTGACGAAACGTATTGGTCTGATTCCTGTGACGGTGCCTACCCTTTATGACGATAGTGCGGGGATGGCGGCGGCAGGGCGGCTGGAGGGGTTGGCCTGTCCGGTGTTGCTGGTTGAGGGGACGCAATCGCCAGGCATCGTTGCGGCAATTAATGATGCGCTGGCGGCACGGTTGCCGGATGTGCAACGGGTCAAGGTTGAGGGGGCATCGCATATGGTGCCGATCACCCACAGTGCGCAGGTGGCGGCGGCGATTTCCGGATTTCTCAGCCTCTGACCAGCGCCAAAAACCGGTCGATGTTTTCATCAGACGCGGACCAGTCACAAACCAGACGCGCGGTCAGGATTTCATCCGGATCATCGCCTTCCAATTGCCCTTCAATCACATAATATTGCGCCCCCGCATCATGCAGCCGTTGGTGACCCGCGCGGGGCCATCCGGCAAAGATGATGTTGGCCTCGGGTTCATGCAGGAACGAAGTGTTTTCCATTTGCTTTAACCCAGCCGTCAAACGGGCCGTTGCAGCGTTTGCGGCGCGCGCCGTTTCGAGCCACAGATCATCCAATAAATAGGCTGACATTTGCGCCGCCATATAGCGGTTTTTGGAGGGCAGGTGCGCGCCGCGTTTGCGGCGCAGCTCGAATTCCCATGCGTGTTTCGGGTCAAAGAAAATCACCGCCTCGACCCCCATACAGCCGTTTTTGGTGCCACCAAAGCTGACCGCATCTATGCCGGCTTTCCATGTCATTTCGGCGGGCGTGCAGTCGAGCGCCACAAGTGCGTTGGCAAAACGGGCGCCGTCCAGATGGGTGGCCATGCCGTAGGATTTGGCGATGTCACAAAGCGCTGTGATTTCATCGACGGAATAGACCGTGCCACGCTCGGTTACCTGAGTGATCGACAGGGGCCCGCGTTGCGGGCCGTGGACGCCGCGGGTTTCCTCGGCCTCGATTTTACGGCGCAATTTATCCGGATCGATCTTCGCGTTCGGAGCACCAACGAGGGTGAGTTTGGTGCCGCCGGTAAAGAATTCCGGCGCGTTGCATTCGTCCTCGTGGATGTGGGAGACGGGCGAGCAAAATATGGTTTCCCACGGTTGCGCCAGAGTGGCGAGGATTAACGAGTTGGAGGCTGTGCCGGTCGAGACCAGATAGACGGCGGCATCAGGGGCCTCGAAGACCTCGCGGATTTTGTTGCGCACCTCGTCCATCATCGCATCATCGCCGTAGGGCATGGCGTATCCGGTGTTGGCGTCGTTCAGGGCAGCCATGATTTTTGGATGCACGGGGCCGGTGTTATCTGAAGCAAAAAACATCTATAAATCCTCGATTATATGGTCTTCCCAGTCTTCTTCGGGTATTTCGAATTCCGGCACGGTCCAGCCGCGCACCGATTGCCCTGCGTCATGCACCGTTTGGGCGGTGCCCGATATCAGCGGGTGCCAATCAAAGAGCGGGTTGCCGTCATAGACCAGACGGTAGGCGCAAGTGCTGGGCATCCAGTAGGCGACTTTGCTGATTGTTTGCGGTGTCAGATGCACGCAGTCAGGCACGAATTGCAGGCGGATGTCGTATTGGCCGCAGCGGCAGGTTTCATCATCCAGCAATCGGCAGGCCACGCGGGTGAAGGCGACCTCGCCTGTGTCGGGGTCTTCGAGTTTATTGAGGCAGCATTTGCCGCAGCCATCGCACAGTGCTTCCCATTCTTTCGGGGTCAGGTTTTTCATCGGGACCTTTTCCCAGAACCGGTTGCGCAATCCGTCGCGCCTTATTGGATCGTCAGACATTTTTCAGGATTTCGCGCGTGCGGGTGCAGTCAGCATTCATCTGGGTGATGAGCGCCGCAAGGCTGTCGAACTTTGCTTCGGGGCGTAGATATTCAACGAGGGCGACGGACACATGTGCGCCGTAGATGTCGCCTTTGAAATCAAAGATGAAGGTTTCAAGGTTGGGTAGGTTCTCCCCGAACATCGGGCGCACGCCCATGCTGGCGGCACCATTATAGCTGCCGGAATGCGGGCCGGTCAGCACGTCGATTTTCACCGCGTAAACGCCGAATTTTGGCGGGTGCAGACCGGTGATCGACATGTTGGCGGTAGGAAAGCCCAGATCGCGGCCGCGTTGATCGCCGCGAATGACTTCGCCGTCAATCCGGTGCCAGTGGCCGAGCATTTTGGCAGCATCTGCGGGGCGCCCATCAGTTAGGGCGGCGCGAATGGCGGTGGAGGAAACCTCGCCATCGCCAACTTCGATCAGCTCAGCAATGGTGACGCCAAAGCCAAAGTCCTTGCCGAATTGAACGAGGCTGTCTGCATCGCCGCTGCGCCCCTTGCCAAACTGGAAATCGGTGCCGACGACGACGTGGTTCAGGCCAAGGCCACCTTTGATCACGTCACGGGCGAAATCCTCGGCGGACAGGTTTGATAGGGTGTCGTTGAAGTTCAACTCATACAGTTTTTCAACGCCCAGTTTTTGCAGACGGTTGGCGCGGGTTTCGGCGCTCATCAGGCGGAAATCGGGACTATCAGGGGCGAAATACTGGCGCGGGTGTGGCTCGAACGTCATCACGCCCAGCGGGCAGTCGAGCTGGGTGGCGTGGCCGCGGGCGATGTCGATCACTGCTTGGTGGCCCAGATGCACGCCGTCAAAATTGCCGATCGCGGCGCTGGCGCCACGGTCCTTAAGTTCGGCATACTGATAATCGCGGATGATATGCATGGGATGTGGTTAGCTTTTGGCGCGGGTGGGCGCAAGCACCAAGGCGTCACCGGTGATGACGGTTGTTTCGCCCACGCGGGCCACGCACTCCAGCGCCACACGGCGTTTTTCAGGGA
>JAFLKA010000506.1 GCA_022712735.1 Marinosulfonomonas sp.
CCGAGAAAGCCCACGAGTTCGCCCGATGCGGCGCAGAGAACGCGCGGCTTCAAATCGGCCAGCCCGGATGTGAAGACACCCACAGCCTCTCTGAGCCGCCTCACGCGCTTGCGTGTTTGTTCCTTGAACCGCTCGGGAGCGCTCCGGTTCATGTAACCTAGGAAACTCTTCGACGGCGGGCGATGGATGATGGTCAGCGTCAGGGTTTTGTCGCGCAGGCCACTGGTGGCGAGCTTCTCACGCCAGACCGCATCGACCGCTGCCGCGAAACCCTCGCCCTGGACCGGGAGCAGGTCTGGTGTGATCGCTTTTGAGACCTTGTGGACGTAGTAGCTGAACTCTGGGCCAAGCTGAGCAATAATCCGGGCGAAGAGTGCGGTCACTTTGTCGAGAAAGGCGTCGTCCGTCGTGTAGCTGTTGACGCCGCTGAGGCGAATGCACTGAAAGAGCTCGTTGACCCGGGTTCGGACGGTCTGGTCATCGACCAGACTGACATAGGGCAGCATATGCGCGAGATGTTTCTCGCGGCCATACCAGTCCGGCATGAGGGTGCGGGCGTCTACCGACTCATCACGGGGCATAACTGTCACCTCCGTGGATGCTACGGTTCCGCGTCGGAGGCGTTTCCTGCAGCGACGTCATCATCACATCGATGAAGCGCGGGTCCCAATCGGCTGCCTTCCAGAGAACGGGATAAAGGATCGCCGCCACGCCGAGGACCATCAGGTGCTGCACCCACACGAAAAGCAGCACCGACCCGAAGAGCCAGACCACGGCATACATGATCGGCAGGCCGAAGAGTTTCGGCGGGCGCACAAGGCCCAGGAAGAGCGGCGATCGTTCGGCCATGGTTTCTCCCCCTACGGACTACCACCAAATACGGCGGCGACGATTGTAGGTGCAGCTGCCACGCCGGCGATGCCGACAAGCACCCAAAGTGCCTGGCGCAGATCGATGATGTTGAAGAACCAGCTCAGGAAGACGCCAAGGACAGCGAGTGTCGCGATGACGACGCCGAGCGGGCCAGTGAGTGCGTCCACAATCCCCTGCAGGAGGTCCTGAATTGGGGAGAGGTCAATACTTTGAGCGAGTGATGGTTGCGCTGCAATCACAAGCATGGTGGTTAATAGAATAAGCCTATTTGTCGTTGGCTTCATTGGGTCGCTCCTTCCAGCCGGTTAAAAACGGCCAGCACCCGCTGGACGTGGTTTTGGGTCTCTCGAAATGGGGGGATGCCAGAGTGCGCACGCACGGCGTCAGGCCCGGCATTGTAGGCAGCCAGAGCCAATTGGGCGTCGCCGAACTCCGCCAGCATCATTGCGAGATAGCGTGCGGAGCCGTCGAGGTTCTGCCGCCAGTTGTTCGGATCAACACCCAGAACGCGGGCCGTCTCGGGCATGAGTTGGCCAAGACCGATCGCACCGGCATGGGAAACTGCGCCTGGGTTGTAAGCGCTCTCTATCTCAATGTTTGCGCGATAGAGGTTCAGCCAGTCGGTGACCGTGATGTTGGCGGCGCGCAGACCGCGATGGCCCGCGTAACGCAGGGCGATCTCTTCAATGGCAGAAAGGATGTCCGGGCGGGGAACCGGCGCGCGGGGTGCAACTGCGGCGATGCGGAATTCCTCAGCCTCCTCGGCCTTGTCGCCAAGAATGCGCAACCCGGAAGGCGCAGACCTCTGACCAATCCCGTCATTGTAATTGCGTGAGAAGGTTTGTTGGGATTGCGACGGCGACAATGAACCGTCGTTCGCCATCACCAGCACCATCTGCGCCGATGCGCTTAAAGTTACGAATGAGAGAAGAAGGGCACTAAGCCCTGCTTGCAGTGATCTCCTCACTGGAGAGCTTGTGAACCGTACGCTTGCCTTCTTTGAGCGGAATATCGGCATGGGAGAAGCCGATCCCTTGCAGGAAGGAGATGACGCCTGTGACGGTTCGGATCTCGCGGATTTTGATGTCGTTGCGAGACGTGCGTGTTCTTGCCGTGACCAGAAGCTTCTCGACGCCCTCGTCGCTGACGGCGCGCAAGATCCAGACCCCGTGCCAATTGGGGCCTTTCTTGTCGGCGTCTTCCTTGCAGACGACTTCCACGCGGTAGCCGCTGGCGACCAAGTCGCGGAATCTGGGTTCGGTAACCACATTCGGTGCTTCGTTTCTAAGGTCCATCGTCCAGATCACGCTTTCTTCTCAAAGGCGCATACCTGGACTTCATTACTTGAAGCTCAAGCATACGATGCTATAGTATTGACCGCAAGAGTATATTTACGTCGCTGCGGCTGTATGACGGTTACGCAAACATTAGGCATGGCAAATGGATTCAATCAAGGTTGCATGGGGTTTGCGCACCCTTCGGTTGAGCTGCACAGTTGGCGCACTGGCTATACTTTTGCTGGTATTTTTGGTTGGAAGTGCCGCCGCCGAATCCTGTTTTCCTCCTATGAGGCCATTTGTTCCAAGCGACCCCCAAGCGGCCCGAGACTACGCCGACATTATCCGGAGCGATTTTGAGCTCTACATTCGGGACATTCAAAGCTACTTTCGGTGCCTTGGCCAAGAGCGCGCCCGTGCATTTGAGGAGGCGCGAGAAGTGAGCCAGGAATACGGGCGTTTTTTGCAGACCGTTGGTGAATGATCGACGGCTTTGTGTTAGGGCGTCGTGTACAGGGTCGGAGAAGAAACCATCCTCCAGCGCCAAGTTATTTGCAGTCAAGCTCATGGAAAACCTTAAATATCCAAATTTTAGATAATCTATAAAGTAGATTAGCCCAGTCACAAGGGGTTTGTGACACGTGGCAAAGACAATCAGGAGTTCGGGACATGAGGCGCTCCGCGGTGCATTGATCGCGGCGCGGAAAAGGGCTGGGCTGACGCAAGCCCAGCTTGCGGGCAGGCTCAAATGTCATCAGTCATTCGTTGCGCGGGTTGAGAGCGGCGAGCGGAGGATCGATGTTGTCGAATTGATCGTGCTGGCGCGGGCTTTGGAGGCTAACGCCGCTGATCTGTTGGCTGTCACTGAGGTTGCGACCGAACCTGACCACAGGATCTGAGGGCTCGGTTGGGTTTTGAAATTTCAAGTACTGAAAGCGGAGCCAACGTCAGTCGCGGTGTTCATTGGTGACAGTGATTCTTCGTCTAGAATAGCTGATTCGCGCTTGGGATGATGTGCAAAGCTATAGTATTGTTTTGGCAGGTGTTGCCGATTATGCGCAAGACCGTGAGATGAGTTTGGCTCCCGACCTGCCAAAAGTCCGAGGTCTGAGCCTCGACCTTTCTTTATGAGACCATAGGTTTCGTGTCGTTTAATAGTTGACCTGTTCAAACCCGTAATTGCCCTTAAAGTCCCGCCAGTCGACGAAGACAGACCGATGATAGATGCTTGGGCAGGTTTCGCCCCAGCGTTCGAGCCCGACATGCGCGTCGGGTAGGGCTGTTGGTGAAGAGCGAGCCCATGAGAAATCGCCCTGTGTTCCGTAGGTTCCCAGAACGACCGCAACGCTCCGATTGCAGTCTCCATCACGACCTGACTTGCGCTGCCGCGCATAACGCACATCAAAAACGCGGATTGAGCGTACGAAATTGAACTCCGGTCCGCTGATGTCGATGTCGGCCCTGTCTTGAACCAAGCGCAGAGCGAGATCCTCAGGCAATTGGTTGGGGTCAACTTCGGTTCTGTGAAGCTTGGTGGGCACGAATAAAGCGACATCCTGTATCAGCGTTTCGGGGAGGCTCTGGGGCAGGGGGCCCGTTCCTTTGAGGCGGATGTTGTAGATGCGAGGACCAGAAAAATGACCGCTACCAGGATAATACGAGACACCCATGGGACAGCGCCATATCTGTAGCGGCGGCTCGATAGGCCAGGGCGTTATCCGACGGATGAACTCGGCCCGCGCCCGCGCGCAAGGAACGGACGCGGGCCATCCGCC
>JAFLKA010000105.1 GCA_022712735.1 Marinosulfonomonas sp.
GCTTGACGCCCCGTTCGCCGACCTGCGCATTGTAACCGGTGCGGCCCTGAAAATCCGACAGATCAGCAATAAATTCATCCGCCTCGGCCCGCTTGGCGGCAGCGATCATCTGCTCCTCGGTCGCATCGGGGCGACCATACAGGATGTTGTCGCGCACCGAACGGTGCAACAAGGACGAATCCTGTGTCACCATCCCGATGGAGGCGCGCAGGCTGTCTTGCGTCACCCCGCCCACGTTCTGCCCGTCGATCAGGATATCCCCCTGTTCAACATCCCGAAACCGCAAAAGCAGGTTCACAAGGCTGGATTTCCCGGCGCCCGAACGCCCGATCAGCCCCACCTTTTGTCCCGCAGGAATGATGATCGACACATGGTCCAGCCCACCGCTATCGCGGCCATAATGGTGTGAAACATCCCGAAACTCGATTTCACCCTTGGTGATGGCCATTGCAGGCGCATCCGCCGCATCCACAACCGAATGCGCCACCGCGACCGAGCGTAGCCCCTCGCGGATCACCCCGATCTGCTCGAAAATACGGATTGCCAGCCACATGATCCAGCCGCTCATCCCGTTCAGGCGGATGGTCAGGGCCGATGCCGCCGCAACCTCGCCAATCGATAGCTCACCAATTGACCACAGCCAGACCGCCATGCCCAGAACCCCGACAATCAGCAGCCCGTTCAGCAGGTTCAGGCCAAAGGACATCTTTGTCATCAACCGCACAAACTGGAAAAACCGCAGCTGAAACCGGCGCATGGCGCGGCGGGCATAGTTTTCTTCGCTGCCACCGTGGGCAAACAGTTTCACGCTTTCGATGTTGGAATAGCTGTCAACAATCCGCCCCGTCACCAAGGATCGGCTGTCCGACAATTTTTCACCGGCCACGGCCACCTGACGCGATATCACCCGCACATAGGCGATGTAGACAACAACCCACACCGCCAGCGGCAGACCCAGCCGCACATCCATCTGCGACAGGATCAGAATCGCGCTGATCACATAGGTCAGCGCATACCAGATGCCCTCAAAGAACATATAGGTCACGTCCTCGACCGCCACGCGCAATTGCATCACACGGTTCGCCAATCGTCCGGCAAAATCATTCTGGAAGAACGTCGAGGATTGCCCCAGCAGGTGTTTATGCGCCCGCCACATCACTTGGGTCTGCATGTTTCCGGCGAACGCCTGCTCCAGAAACAGTTTATTCAGGGCAATCGCTATGGGGCGCAAAAACAGGATGAACAATGCCGCCAGCAACAGTTCATACCCGTGCGCCGACCAGAACACGCTGGGTGCGCTGGCATTCATCAGGTCGATCACCCGTCCGGAATAGAAAATAAGGCCGGTTTCAACCATTGCCACCAACACACCGGTTAGCGCCATCCAGACCATCAGCTTTTTGAACGGGCCATATTGGCTCTTCAAATAGGGCCACAAGGATTTGGGTGGGGTGGTTTCATCAAACGGCTGAAACGGGTCGACTAGATTTTCAAAGAAGCGGAACATGACAGAGGCTCGTGAATTTTGGGATAAGATGTGGATGATCGGGCGGCTGTGGCCAGCCCAACAGGACCGGCGGCTTAGGCTCGCAATAGGGTCCTGAAATTGATCATCGGCATATCTCCGTCATGTTGTCCGTTTAGGCTAGCGGAATTATCGCGGTCTGGGAAGAGGGTAAAATCCGGCACCCATCCGAGGCCCCGCATGGGGTCGAGATATTAAGCGTTGCGCAGCAACTCCGTCTAATTTCCGTCCAAAGCCACCAGAGCCGCCGCCGCAACCGATACCTTACCCGCCACCACGTCCGCCCCCAACGCCGCCATCTTTGCCTGCATCTCGCCCTCGCTCAGACGCGCCAACAGACCCAATCGAACCTCTTCTTCAAACCAGTGGCGCAACTGGCACGCCCGATTATCATCCCAATAACCGCTGTCTTTGCGCCACGCGATCAGGGCCTGCATGTCACTCCACGCAGTATTCAGCCCCTCCCCCGTAACCGCCGAAACCAGCATTGCCTTTGGAAACCCCTCGGGGTCACCACTTCGCTTGCGCAACAGCCGCAATGCACCGGCATAATCGGCACAGGTGCGGGTGGCGGCAGCCAGCAGGTCGCCGTCGGCCTTGTTCACCAAAATCAGATCGGCGATCTCCATGATGCCGCGCTTGACCCCCTGCAATTCGTCGCCGCCCGCTGGCGCCAGCAACAACACAAACAGGTCGGACATCTCCGCCACCATAGTTTCAGACTGGCCCACCCCAACGGTTTCGATCAACACGATGTCATACCCCGCCGCCTCGCACAGCATCACCGCCTCGCGGGTGCGCCGCGCCACGCCGCCCAGCGCTGTTTGGCTGGGCGAGGGCCGGATGAACGCATTCGGGTCACGCGCCAGCATTTCCATGCGGGTTTTATCCCCCAGAATTGATCCGCCAGAACGGGTAGATGACGGGTCAACCGCCAGCACGGCAACACGCAGGTCCTGCCCCGTTAACATCATGCCAAAGGCCTCGATAAAGGTGGATTTCCCCACCCCTGGCGTGCCGGACATGCCAATCCGCAAGGCCTGTCGCCCAGCGCCCTTCACCGCATCCAATAGGGCTGCGGCCTGTTCACGATGATCCGCGCGCCTGCTTTCGATCAGGGTAATGGCGCGGGCCAAGGCGCGGCGTTCGCCTGCAATCACGCGACTGGCAAGGTCTGAAATATCCATCAGGTTTCGCTGCCCTTTCACTGGCCGTTATCCGATAACAGAAGGCTGATATAGGTTAGCCCGCCGGTTCCGCTGCATCTTAATCCCAACGCACACAGCAAAGAAAGAAGGAACACACATGATGGCAAATTTGAACACATTGAAAATGATCGGGTTGGTGGTGTTACTGGCGATTGCCCTGACGTTGCCAGCGATGTTGCCAAAAACAGACGAGGCGCACGACAGCCGTGTGCAGAAGGATGGGGCTGAAGTGCAGCAGGTGGGCACGGTGTAGAAAACAGCGCCAACCTAATCCCCCCGCTCACTTAACGAGCAACACCCAGACACAAACCGGCGTTCCTGCCCTTCCACAATCAGCATATCAAAACCAAAACCAAACACCCCTTCGTTTGGTCGGCATTGCTCCGGAGTCAAAAAACCTGTGACCTCAATGCCGTCCGCGCCCGTCACCATCACTTGCCTGCCGAACCCTCGGTTCACGGCCAGAAGCGGCGCAAAGCTGCGTTTTAGCTGGAATTCTTTGCCACCATCCGACGACAGGGTAATATCCCCCTTTGCAATAGAAACCAGCGTCCAGTACGGCTCGTCCCCGAAACACCATAAATCCCGCTCGAAATCCGTGGCAACAGGGTCTGGCGCGGTTTGCGCCATAAACCGCAACAGAACCCATCCGCTGGAATTCCCGTCGCTATTGACCAGCCCCCATTTGCATCCTCACTAAGCGTCATCACTTCGACCGACTTGGTGTCATAAGCCAGAGTTCCGATAATTTCAGACGTCCCATCTGGGGCTTTTCGCACATTCAATACATCTTTATTGGTGACCTTTTGCACATCAAACAACGCGGGGTATTGGGGGCGGGAATGGGCTTGCCCCACCGAAAATCCCGTCAAAATGATCAGCCTGTAACAGCTTGCCATCAGTTTATCTTGCCCCCCTTTGCACAACTGAAAACACGTTTGATATGGCTTTCCCCGCCGCCATCCCCGATAAAGCCGGCATGAAAGACCGCCTCCCCATTGACGACGCGCTTCCGGCGCTGATCACCGCCCTGCGGGATCATGGCCGCGCCGTTTTGCAAGCCCCGCCTGGTGCCGGTAAAACCACGCGGGTGCCTTTGGCGATGTTGGAGGCAGGGCTGTGCACAGGGCGTATCCTGATGCTGGAACCTCGCCGCCTTGCTGCCCGTGCCGCCGCCGAGCGGATGGCGCAGACTTTAGGTGAGAACGTTGGGGCCACGGTAGGTTACCGCATTCGGGGCGAGGCAAAGGTATCGAAGGCAACGCGCATCGAGGTGGTGACCGAAGGCATCCTGACCCGCATGTTGCAATCCGATCCCTCGCTGGATGGCATAGGTGCTGTGATCTTCGATGAATTCCACGAGCGCTCCCTGAATGCCGATCTTGGCCTTGCCCTGACATGGGAGGTGCGCGGAGCACTGCGCGAGGATTTGCTGTTGGTGGTGATGTCCGCCACGCTGGATGCCGAACCTGTTGCGTTGATGCTGGACGCAGCGCCAGTGATCACCTCAGAAGGGCGCAACTACCCTGTCAAAACCCGCTGGCTAGACCGGCCATTGCCCAAGGGAAAACGGTTCAATGACGCTGCCGCAGCACTCGTCATTGAAGCAGTAAATGAGACCGAAGGCGGTGTTCTGGTGTTCCTACCCGGCGAGGGCGAAATCCGCCGCGTGGCGGGTATACTGGGTGCGCTACCCGCCGATTGCCACGTTCATATGTTGTTTGGCGCAATGGATTTCCGCGCCCAGCGCGCCGCGATTGCCCCCGCCAAACAGGGGCGCAAAATCGTGCTGGCCACCTCGATCGCCGAAACCTCGCTGACCATTGACGGGGTGCGCGTGGTTGTTGACTGCGGTCAGGCACGCCGTGCGCGGTTTGACCCTGCCTCGGGCATGTCGCGGCTGATCACCGAACGCGTCACCAAGGCCGAGGCAACCCAGCGTAGGGGACGCGCGGGGCGGGTGGCGGCAGGCACTTGTTACCGGATGTGGACCAAGGGCGAAGAGGGCGGCATGGCCCCATTTCCACCAGCCGAAATCGAGGCCGCCGACCTGACGGGGCTGGTGCTGGAACTGGCGTTGTGGGGCACGTCCAACACGGGCGATCTGGCCCTGCTAACCCCGCCATCACCCGGGGCCTATGGCGAGGCGGTCGCGCTGCTAAAACAACTGGGCGCGCTGGATGTGGCGGGGCGCATCACCGCACATGGCCGCACCTTGGCCACCCTGCCCCTGCACCCGCGTCTGGCCCATATGCTGGCCATCGCCGGACCACAGGCCGCGACCTTTGCCGCCTTGCTGGCCGAACGTGACCCGCTGCGTGGTGCGCCCGTCGATCTGGCCTTGCGGATGGAAGCAATTGCAAATCCCAAACGCTTTGCATCCGAGCGACCCTATATGGTGAACACTGGCGCGGTGCACCGCATCCGCGCCGACGCCAAACGCTTGAAAAGAGGCCGTGACAAACCAGCACTCACGCTCGGCGAAATGGCCGCACTCGCCTACCCTGACCGCACCGGTTTGCGCCGCAAAGGAGACGCGCCACGCTGGGTTTTGTCGGGTGGCAAAGGGGCCGTGATGCGCGACGATGACCCGATGGTAGCGGCGCGGCTGATCGTGGCCACCGATCTGGACGGCGACATCCGCGAAGCCCGCATCAGGCAGGCGGTGGAAATTTCCG
>JAFLKA010000187.1 GCA_022712735.1 Marinosulfonomonas sp.
ATCCTCGGTGGTGATGCGCGATTGTAGGGCGTGGCCGTTCAGATGGATGTCGGCCTGCGTTGGTTTTCCAGTGGCTACGGCCACGGATTTCCCCTCGGCAATCAGGATTTGCGCCTGAACGATGTCGATGCCGGTGACTTCCTCGGTGACGGTGTGTTCGACCTGCACCCGCGGGTTCACCTCGATGAAATGAAAGGTGTCGGTGTCCATATCCATCAGGAACTCGACGGTGCCCGCACATTCATAACCGACATGCTTGCAAATCCGCACGCCTAGTTCGCAAATCTCGGCGCGTTGTTCCTCGGTCAGATACGGCGCTGGCGCACGTTCCACCACTTTCTGGTTGCGCCGCTGGACCGAGCAGTCGCGCTCAAACAGGTGGTAAATCTCGCCGTGGCTGTCACCCAGAATTTGCACTTCAACGTGGCGGGCACGCTGGATCATCTTTTCCAGATAACCCTCGTCATTGCCAAAGGCCGCTTGCGCCTCGCGCCGCCCCTCCAGCAGTTTTTCGACCAACTCGTCCTCGGATAAAATAGCTCGCATTCCACGACCACCACCACCCCAAGATGCCTTTAGCATCAGCGGATAGCCAACCTCGGCGGCCTGCGCACGCACCTTGTCCATGTCATCGCCCAGCACTTCGGTGGCGGGGATCACCGGCACACCGGCCTCGATAGCGACTTTGCGGGCGCTGGCCTTGTCGCCCAGCTTGCGCATGGTGGCAGCTTTGGGACCGATGAATGCGATACCCGCCTCAACACAAGCATCTACGAAATCGGGGTTTTCCGACAGCAGGCCATAGCCCGGATGGATTGCGTCCGCGCCTGCCATTTTGGCGACCCGGATGATTTCCTCGATGCTCAGATAGGCGGCGACCGGTCCCATGCCCTCGCCAATCCGGTAAGCCTCGTCCGCCTTGAACCGGTGCAGGCCCAGCTTGTCCTCTTCGGCAAAGATGGCGACCGTGCGTTTGCCCATTTCGTTGGCGGCCCGCATGATGCGGATAGCAATTTCGCCGCGATTGGCGATCAGGATTTTGTTGAAATCGGTCATGTCAGTGCCTCTTACCTAACTGGGTTGCGGAACATCTAGCGTGATATGGTCCGCAGGTAAATTCGTATGTTTGGCTATAGCTTAGTCGGTCCTCAGACAATTCGGCAATTCTTTCAGGGATTTCGCGCCAATCTGCCCCATGTTTGATTGCATATCTTGCGTAAGGATTTGCACCACATGCGCGGCACCCTTGGCACCAAAAGCGCCAAGACCGTAATGAAAGGCGCGGCCCAGCATGACGAAATCCGCGCCCAGCGCAATGGCCCGCAGAATGTCGAGACCACCGTTGATACCGCTATCAAAGATCAGCGGATAGTCGGGACCGACAGCCTTGCGGATTTGGGGCAGGGCAGTGATGGAGGCAGGGGCACCGGCGAATTGACGGCCCGCATGGTTCGAGACCCAAACCGCATCCACACCCTCGGATTGCAGGCGCTGGGCGTCGTCTGCGTTCAGCACGCCTTTGACCACCAGATCACCGCCCCATTCATCGCGCAATTCGCGCAAATAGTCCCAGTCGGGCGAGGTGCGCAGCAAATATCCGATATGTTCGGTCGAGGACAGGGCCGCGGTGGATTTCTGATAGCTCTCCATCAGGCGCAGACGCGGCATGCCATGTTTCAACGTGCCCATTGCCCAAGTCGGGCAGCGGGCCACTTGGGCCAACAGACGCGGGGTCAGGCGCGGCGGGTTGGTCAGCCCGCTGCGGGTCTGGCGTTCGCGGCGGCTGGCGACGGGGACATCGACGGTCAGAACCAGCGTGTGAAAGCCGGCATCGCGGGCGCGGTTCAGGATGTCGGTGCGGATTTCAGGGTCGCGCGGCGGATATAGCTGGAACCAGCCTTGGTCACCAATATGTGGGGCGAGGGTTTCCGGCGTTTGGCTGGCCACAGTGGACAGGCCATAGGGGATGCCTTGGCTTGCGGCCAGTCGTGCTAACGTGCATTCGGCATCAGGCCAGATCAGGCCGGACATGCCGATTGGCGCGATGCCAAAGGGCAGGGGATAGCTGCGGCCCATTAGCGTGGTGGACAGATCGGCGGTGAATTCGCCGTGCAGGACCGAGGGTTTCAGCAGGACTTTGTCAAGCTCAGCGCGGTTGCGCTGTTGTGTGGCCTCGTCACCCGTGGCGCTGTCCAGGTACTCCCATACGAAATGCGGGATACGCTTGCGGGCGGACTTGCGCAGATCGTCTAGGGCGGGGTGGGTGGCATCAAGGATCATGGTGTGTTGATAGCGATTGGGCTGTTGCAGGGGAAGGGGTTTCGCCGTGCTGCGCACGTCGACCCGCGCTCGCCCCTGACGGGGCTCGCGCTGGATGCCTCCGGCGGAGGTATTTCAGGCAAGAAGAATGGGGAAGGGGGTTGGAACAGAGTGTGAACAAGCCTTTAACTTGGGAAAGATTTCGGCTAGGCAGGTTTTCATGAGCAGTTCTGATGATTTTGATGCCCCTGTGGGCCTTGCGGCCCGTGCGATGGCGGCGCGGCCAGCGCCATATATGGAAGGGTTGAACCCTGCGCAATGCGCCGCGGTTGAGGCGATGGATGGGCCGGTGTTGATGCTGGCGGGGGCGGGCACCGGCAAGACCCGTGCCCTGACCACGCGGATTGTGCATTTGTTGAACACGGGGCGGGCGCGCCCAAACGAGGTGTTGGCGGTGACCTTCACCAACAAGGCGGCGCGCGAGATGAAAAACCGCGTTGGCCAGATGATGGGCGAAATCGTCGAGGGGATGCCGTGGCTGGGCACGTTCCATGCGATTTGTGTCAAGCTGTTGCGCCGACACGCGGAACTGGTGGGGCTAAAGAGCAATTTCACCATTCTGGACACGGATGACCAGATACGTCTGTTGAAACAACTGCTGGCGGCGGCCAATATTGATCACAAGCGCTGGCCGGCGCGGATGTTGGCGGGGGTAATTGATGGCTGGAAGAACCGCGCGTGGACGCCCGATACTGTGCCGACTTCGGAAGCGGGGATGTTCAACAATCAGGGGGTGGAACTGTATGCTGCGTATCAGGCGCGTCTGCTGACCCTGAATGCGGTGGATTTCGGCGATCTGTTAATGCATGTGGTGACGATATTCCAGAAACACACCGATGTGCTGGAGCAATACCAGCGCTGGTTCAAATACATCTTGGTGGACGAATACCAAGACACCAATGTGGCGCAATATCTGTGGCTGCGGCTGTTGGCGGGTGGGCACAAAAACATCTGTTGTGTTGGTGATGATGACCAGTCGATCTACGGCTGGCGCGGGGCCGAAGTGGGCAATATCCTGCGCTTCGAGCAGGATTTTCCCGGCGCGACAGTGGTGAAGCTGGAGCAGAATTATCGTAGCACTCCCCATATTTTGGCCGCTGCCAGTGCGGTGATTGCCGTCAATGAAGGACGGTTGGACAAGGCGTTGTGGACCGAGGAGGGAGAGGGGAAAGAAGTTCGCCTGATCGGTCATTGGGACGGCGAGGAAGAGGCTCGCTGGATCGGCGAGAAGATTGAAGGGCTAATTGATGGAAGCTCACAGGATGCGATACACCGAAGGAACCCGCGATCAAAAACGATCATTCAAGAGTTCGAGCGACTCGCAAAGAAAGACGCGTTGCATGGGGTTAAGACGACTGATGAGCTTTATGAGCGGCTTCGAAAGCAAAATAGCCCTCTCCGAGAATTTAAGACTCGCACACTGATGTTTAATCTATCTGAACGCTCCAATAATAAGGAACCTTTGGGGCCGGCGTTCAATATCTACAGTTATGAAGAAATCGCGATCCTTGTGCGCACAAGCCACCAGATGCGAGCGTTCGAGGATAGGTTTTTGACCATCGGGCTGCCGTATCGCGTCATTGGCGGGCCACGGTTTTACGAGCGGATGGAGATCCGCGATGCGATGGCCTATTTCCGCATCACGGTGCAGCCCGAGGATGATCTGGCCTTTGAGCGGATCATTAATACGCCACGCCGCGGGGTTGGCGATAAGGCGTTGCAAAGCATCCAGATGACGGCGCGTGAACACAGGCTGCCGTTGCTGGAAACCGCACGGATGATGCTGGAAGCAGGGCAGATCAAGGGCAAGGCCAAGGGGGCGTTGCAGGTGCTGGTGGACGGGATTTCGCGCTGGGCGGCTGCTGCGGCGGACCCAGAGGTCAGCCATGTGGAGCTGGCCGGTGTGATGCTTGATGAGTCCAGTTACACAGAGATGTGGCAGAAGCTGGTTGATCAAGAAAAACAGGATAAACTTCAAGACCCAAAGAATATCGGAGCGGCTGGACGTCTGGAAAATTTAAAGGAGCTGGTTCAGTCGCTGGAGCAGTTCGAAAACTTGCAAGGGTTTTTGGAACATATCGCGCTGATCATGGACAATGCATCCGACGAGGACGAGGAGAAGCTGACCATCATGACCCTGCACGGGGCCAAGGGGCTGGAGTTTCCGGCCGTGTTTTTGCCGGGCTGGGAGGAAGGCTTGTTTCCCTCGCAACGTACAATGGACGAGAGCGGTGTGAAGGGCTTGGAGGAAGAGCGCCGACTGGCCTATGTAGGCATCACGCGGGCCGAGGAATTGTGCACGATATCCTTTGCAGCCAACCGGCGGGTATATGGCCAATGGCAGTCGCAATTGCCCTCGCGGTTCATTGACGAGTTGCCCGAGGAGCACGTCGAGGTGCTGACCCCGCCGGGGCTGTATGGTGGCGGTTATGGGGCTGCCGGAATGGCGCCATCCGAGGCGATGGAGGCCAAGGCCGAGCGGGCGGACGCCTATAATTCGCCGGGCTGGCGCCGGATGCAGGCCCGTCAGCAGGAACGCGGTATGGGCGCGCCACGCGAGGCCAGCAAGGCGGTGATTGATGTGACGGCCAACGCCAGTTTCACCCAAGGCGAGCGGGTGTTTCACCAGAAGTTCGGCTATGGATATGTGATGGGCGTTGAGGGCGACAAACTGGATATCGAGTTTGAGCGGGCGGGATCAAAGAAGATCGTGGCGCGGTTCGTCGTGGCGGCGGATCGGGCGGATGATGTGCCGTTTTAGGGGTTGCGCCGCGCGATGCGCGTCGCCTTAGCCTCCGGCGGAGGTATTTAGAAAAAGAAGAAGGGGGCGGTGATTTTACGATTGTCTTCTTGCCACCTCAATGCTTGACACGAACGCTGCCCACCATGTAGTCAGGCGACTTTCTTAATTCACTCTGATCATAGAAGATCCTCAAAATGCAACAGTCTCATACATTGGGCATAGATTTTGGCACGTCGAATTCCGCTGCCGGATTTATGCAGGGTAACACGCCCAGACTGGTGGAATTTGCGCAGGGCCAGAACACGCTGCCCACTGCTTTTTTCTTTGATTTTGCAACCCGCGAAACCCTGATTGGCCAAGCCGCCAATACGGCTTTGATTGATGGGCTAGAGGGGCGGTATATGCGGGCCCTGAAACGGGTGCTGGGCAAACCGATCATGCACGAAAAACGTCGAATATTAAACGATACTGTAACATTCGTGGACATCATCGCGCGGTTTCTGGCCGAGATAAAACAGCGGGCCGAAAAGGTGAGCGGGCACCCCTTTGACAATGTGCTTTCCGGCCGCCCTGTGCATTTCCACAACGAGGGCGGTGTGCTGGATGCCAAGGCCGAAGATGACTTGCGGCAATGCTATCTGGCGGCGGGTTTCAAACAGGTGCGGTTCATGCCGGAGCCAGAAGCCGCGGCTATTTCGGTCCGCGCCCCGCTGCCCGCATCCAAACTGGGGCTGGTTGTCGACATCGGCGGCGGCACCTCGGATTTTTCACTGTTCGAAACGGGGGATGGGGGTGTAAATATCATTGCCAGCCACGGCATCCGGATTGGCGGTACCGATTTTGATCGGGCCATCAGTATTGAACATGTGATGCCTCTGCTGGGCAAAGGGGCGCAGCTGCGAAAACATCTGGGGGCGGGCACGCTGGCGGCGCCCAACGCAATCTTTAACGATCTGGCCACCTGGGAGAAAATCCCGTTCCTATACAGCTCCGATACCACCAGAATGGTCGCCGAAATGCAGAGCCTTGCGGTGGAGCCTGCTAAATTCAAGCGCTTGGCAACAACGCTGGAGTTCCAGCTGGGCCATGACATTGCCTTTGCGGTCGAGCAGGGGAAAATTGATGCAAATAACGCCAAAGGGCAGGCCGCAAGCATCAAACTCGGTGTACTGGAGCCGGAATTGACGGCTGATCTGTCGACCGAGGCGCTGAATCTTTCCATTGCAAGGGACGTTGCGGCGATCACGGCCTGCGCGCTTGAGACCTTGCAAATTGCGGAGGTTTCCAAGGATCACGTCGGGCGCATTGTCTTTGTCGGCGGCTCAAGCCTGACATCCGCCGTCACCACAGCGTTAAAGGCGGCATTCCCCGACGCCGAGTGCGTTTTCTCGGAAGTGTTCACCGCCGTGACCAATGGCTTGGCGATTGCGGCTGAAACCTAAGGCCACAGGATTGGATATAGGGTGGCCACCAGCAGCAACCCTGCCGTGACGTTGAATATCATCAGGCGCTTAGGGGTGTTCAAAAACCGGCTCATTTGCTGGCCCATCAGCACCCATGTGGTGATCGCGGGCAGGTTGGTGATGCCGAATACACAGGCTACCACCACGATGTTCATCAACGTTGGCGAGGGCGGTGCGTAAACGCCAAGTGCTGTGAGCGCCATGCTCCACGCCTTCGGGTTAACCCATTGAAAGGCGGCCGCCTGCACGAATGTCATCGGTTTGCTGCCCGCTTCTGCCCCGCGCGGTGGTTTGCGATTGCTGGCGATTTTCCATGCCAGAAACAGCAGGTATGTAACGCTGACCACTTTCAGCACGGTATAAGTGACCGGAAAGGCGTCAAACACCTGTATCAACCCCGCCCCGACCAGAATCACCATAAAGACAAAGCCGATCGACACCCCCAACATATGAGGGATGGTGCGGATCAGGCCGAAATTGGCCCCCGATGCCATCAGCATCAGGTTGTTGGGGCCCGGCGTGATC
>JAFLKA010000106.1 GCA_022712735.1 Marinosulfonomonas sp.
CCGAAGCCCTGTGTGCAACTTTGGATAGTTTCTTTGAACAATGTCCTGATTCTACCGCTAAACCGGAAGAAAACTTCCCGTGCTTTATACAAGAGAACAACCAAGACTCTATATCTGTATCTTGTAACGCAAGCGAAGATGAAAGGAGTGTGGGCAAGCCCACACACGATAAGGAATACTGTTCGGAGCCTATCGGCCCCGAAGTTTGCTTAGAAAATAAGAATAAAGTTGAAACCGAAGCGCACAACCAAAAAATGCAACGCTTGCTGCAACCCGAGCGCCTTTTTGACATTGCGAGCGAAGATATGCAGTTCCAAATACAAGTCTGTCAGGGCGGAGCGCCCAATGTTCGCGATTTGCACATCATTGACGCAGCAACCAGAATTGTTGGGGCACTTGGCATCAACTACGATGCGTGGAGTAAAGCCGTGGAGTTTATGGGCGATCACGGTGCCGCCCTTTGTGTTTTAATCATCGACGCCAACCGAAACCACCCAACCACACCAGTTCGAAATCCGGGCGGGGCGCTTCGCGCCATGACCGCCCGTCACAAAGCCGGCAAGCTCAACATTGTTGGCAGCCTCATCGGGCTTGCCCGACGCCGCGGTTAGATCATGGGAAAACTGGATATATACCGCTTCATTGTTGGGGTGATTTGGCCCGCGCCAGACCCGCTCCAAAAACCTAAAAAAGCCAGAACCTTGCGGTTCCAGCTTTTTGTGGAACGTCGCGCATCTTTGACTCGATGCTGCGAATTTTCTGAATCTGATCAATGGGCCGCGTCACACAATATTGGCCCAAACGTCAAGCATTTATGGCCCAGAACGGACTTTGCCGCCTTTCGCTGCGCGCGGGTTCAACAACCTGGTCGCGGACCTTGCTGCCGTACGAATGTGGCCTAGTCGGCTCGAACGTGTGATTTCGGCCAACTTGAAGAACATGTAGGGAACAAAGGCACAAATGACCGCCGCCCAAATTGACCATTTTCAGTAACCCAGTTAACATCGGCACGATAAAGAATGACTTTAGGAAGGATCACATTTTGAAATTGGAACTCTGGCTTGCTTTTGTTGCTACCTATTCGGTAATTTCAATCATACCCGGCCCTAGTGTATTTATGGTCACTGGGCAGGCTTTAACCCGTGGAGCCAAGGCAGCCTTTTTGTGCATTTTGGGTGAGCTGGCTGGTGGCATTGTTCTGGTTGCACTATCCCTTTTCGGTGTGGGCGCAATTTTGGCTGCATCTTCTGAGCTGTTCCAGATAGTTAAGTGGGCTGGTGTTTTTTACATGGCATATCTTGGTTATTGCCAGATTTCCGAAGCGCGTCGAGAAGGTGTAGCTAAGCCTCTAGAACCGAAAAAAGGTGATGGGATGTCAAGCCTGAGGGCAGGCTTTTTTACAGCAATATTGAATCCCAAGGCTATCATATTTTACGTGGCATTTCTCTCTCAGTTTCTTGATCCAAATGGAAATATCTATACTCAGTTTACGATAGTGGTTGCGACTTCGACCGTCATTGTTGGAATTGTTCTTGGCGGCTATGCACTACTCGCTGCAAAGGCGCGAAAAACTTTTCAGAGCGCAAAAGCACGACGGCGTTTTGGTTATACTGGCGGCGGTTTCCTGATAGGTGGAAGCGTGTTCATGGCGTCAACCCGCTAACCGATGGAGCCATTACGGAATATAACGCGCACCTGCCTAGATGAAATGCCCGACAACATCCCGTTACCGACGGTGACATCCTTACAGTTTGGCGACTGGATCGCTTGGGAAGATCACTACCGCATTTAATTGAGGTCGTCCGCGACCTCGATGAGAAAGGCGCGCATTTCCAAAGCCTGACTGAAGGTATTGATACCACAACCGCACAGGGACGATTAACCTTTCACCTGATGGGCGCACTTGCTGAGTTTGAACGTTCTTTGATTATTGAACGTACTCAGGCTGGTTTGAAGGCTGCTCGAAAACGCGGAGTTCGGATTGGTCGGCCACCAGCACTTACACCCGCCCAGATAAAACACGCTAAAAAACTGATTGATGGTGGTGAGCGGCCATCTGCCGTTGCTGCGTCCCTAAACGTAGATCGTTCTACTTTATATAGGGCAATAAAATAATGTGTTGCCTAATGTTCCGCTTGTGTTCTTCGAGTTGGCCGAAATCACACGTTCGAGCCCACTAGGCCAAATATGGACGTATGGGCCCCAAAAACCTTCGACCCTCAAATTGCTGAAGCCCTCAGTAACAATTCGGCATTGATAGGTGATTTTTTTAGTGAAGCTCAGAGCTTGATGACTGCTCACATCAACAGCGTTCCATATGAAAGCCTAAAGCCAAATCGATATAGCCAACCTTACCAGGCTATGCACGAACAGATGATGACCCCGCTTTTCATGGGCGTGCGTATC
The DNA here is from genome assembly GCA_022712735.1 of Marinosulfonomonas sp. The sequence goes on from JAFLKA010000106.1 coordinate 2,407, forward strand.
CGAGTGTGGCACTACACTCGGCTCTTGGACGACGAGGCCGTGGAAATGCATCGGCAGTTGGTTCCGTCTACACTGCGTGGCCTATCAAAGCGCCTTGAAATGCTGGTGGAACGACAGATCCTCAGTCAGCAAGAATCTGAAAGCATCTTCCTATTGAGTCCATTTCAAACGCAAGAAAGTGCGCGGTCGGGTCGTCTTTGGACGTCAACTGTGCCCTTCTCTTCAAATCACCATGGCGTTGAAGCACTCCTTGAGGGTTGGGGCGGCGAGTCAGCATATGCTCAGTATTCTGACGAACCCGCAGTTGCAAAACTGAAAGATGTTGGTGCCCCGCGTATCTTTGAAGTCGAAACAGGGTTGCTGGATGGTCTAAATGCCTATTCTGCCGCAGAAACAGCCATTGAAGCATGGGCAAAACAATTGGGAACTGGCGCAACAGTGTCGGGGTCCGACCTTGCTATTGGGGAAAGCCTGCCAACAGCAAAGGTTCTTCGACATCACAAGTCAGGTGATGCGCTATTCTCAGAGATTGCAACGACATATCCCGTTGGGTGTGCTAATCTTCTTGATCATTGATCTATACGGAAAGCAGGGCTGACCCAGTTCACTCAGTCGGTCATTGTTGTAGGAAAGTGTTCATGGAAGAGCTCAATAAAATCACCGAAAAATATCAGCCAGACTACATAGGCGAAGCAATGACCTCGCTGGAGGCACTCAATGCGTTCGCGCTCACCTTTTACAAGGATGTAGCTGAGATTTATGATTGCCTTACCCGCCTCAAGAATGTGGAACGAAATCCGAGCGGTTTTTCATATGATGACGCTCCAATTCTTGGGCTCTTGGTCCGCGTCGTCAAGCTCCTGAAGGAGGTTATTGTCTACTACGAAAGGGATAACGCGGAGATTATCTCGATCCTAGAGCGACCACTGCTCGAAGCCTCGACCGTCGCATCCTATTTGATGCGTTATGGTCCAGATGTGATGCTCGATTACCGCAAATGCTCCTACAAGGATCGACTGCGAATTTTACGAGAACTCGAGTCGGGATCGCCCTTCTACAACACTAAGCCGGGACAGCGGCTCCTGAAATCAGTGCAAGAAAAATTGGATGCCGAGGGCTTCACTAAAGACGATTTTGGCGATCAGAAAAAGAACCGATGGCGGCTCCAAGGCAAGACTTTCTACGACATCTTTGCAGAAATTGAACATGCGGACCTATATGCTTCCACATACGGTATGATGTCCGACTCAATCCATGGGTCTTGGAACGAGTCGATGGACTGGTGCCTCATCAAGGAGAAAGACGGCACATTTAGGGCGAACCTGTTCTCCTATCCCGCCGATATTAGGTTTGTGACGCCGACTCTCAACTTTACGAACACATCGTTTCGCCTTTGGCTTGAGCGCATTGATGTTTCTGATGACAACACACGCGGCGTGCTCGACTGGATCGAGAAAGTGAACGCGACATTGTACGTCAGATTTGATGCGATGTTTGACGAATAGTCAGCCGAAATGCGGAGGCAGTAACAAAACATCTATTCCCAGAGCCGCACACAGCCATGTTTAGCTAGCGCGAATGTTCTGTCGAGATTGTCCCGTTCAATGTAGTTAGCTCACCTAAAAAGCCGACATTCATGCAGATTGCAGCATCCGGTAAAGAGGGCTCAAAGCTGACCTTCGCCGCAAAACGCTGGAAGGTCAGCTTTTAGGTTTTGGGTCAGTTGTTGACGCAAAGGTCAAATTCATCTGACGTTCCACACTTTTAAGGTTTTCACCTTTCACGGCCATCGGGGTCCCCCCCTGTACCGCTCCTTTTTATACCAAAATTATCGGCGAACTGAAACTGTTTTCCATTCATCTTTCCCCAAATATCCTCGGGGAGCGCCAAAGGCGCGGGGCAGAAAGCCCCTACTTGACTGATCCGCTTGCCCGAAAAACCCGTTTTTCGAGACGCTTCGGCCAGGAGAGTTTGATTTTGGCAATCAGCTCAATTCTGTTTGAAGCAGCCTCGATGCTGCCTGCGATTTTCTGTATGTCTTCGCCCGGCCGCAATCTAAACCACTCGGTTCCCCGTCTGTCGCGCTTGCGAAACGGATTCCTACGCAATCGCTTTAACGCAAGCGTTTCCGATTTTCGCGCCCACGGCATCGAAACCGTGAAAACAATTTTCATATTGTCGCCTGCCACTCGGTTTAGTTCAGCTCTGCGCTCTATCGTTTTGCGTTTTGTAAACCCAACCTTGAATAGATCAGGTTCATTTCGAGATTGCATCAGATAGACCGTGCCCCTCGGTACACGCGAAAATCTAAACCACGGGATCATCTGAATCACCGTCGCCAATACCTAGTAAAAACCAGTTTGCATCCAGCTCATAAATTTCCAAAATGCGCAAAACACTTGCCAATGGAAGATCTCGTTTGCCCGTCTCATACATTTTATATGATGCCGTTGAAACTTTGATTACACGCGCAAAACCTTCTTGCGAAAAACCTGTTTCAACCCGAACTCTTTTCAATCGTTGCTGTAACGTCGGTTTCGGTTGTCGGTGAGCCAATATTTTACGGGCTTGGGGCTTTGTCATTCCCTAATGCCCTTTCTATTTTTAGGCTTGCGGTCTCAAATTTCCGAGTGCCTTTCGAATTATGAATGTTTTGCCCGCACCCCGCACATTTTACTGAACTTGGGGTTTTTTCGGCATACTTTGGAAAATCTTTAAACGGTACAATGCTGACGGCACCGCAGGATTTACAGGTCTTTTCCACTTTACCTTCTGTGAACATTATCGCGGGCCACATACAATTTTCCTACTGGTTACTATCGTATCCTTTAGTATAGGATTGTTGAAAAAAAACAAGTTTTATATACAAACAAATCCCGTGCTTTCAGCTCGTGACCGCGCTCTAGTAATTAGCCGGCACAATGCTTGAGCTGGCTAACAACCAGAACACCCCAACACACACTCCCTGCATCAATAGCCCCTGCCCTGTCTCTTACAGAGCCACGCCCTGGGCTTTTCTACATAGTCGTTTTGTGCTGCGCTGATCTGCCCTTACGGGTGACGATCCCTTTTGCAGCGTCGGATTAGGAATCCGCCTTTCATTTTTGTTGGCCGTTTGGGGTTCGGTGAGCCGAACGCCACTGCACGGCGTTGCTAAGAACCCGCTGGGTTCTGGCGCGCGCAATCGAAATAGACAGGGCCGTGTCCTCGCCTACGGCTGCGGGCCGCACCAAAACCCCGTCGATTTCATTTGCACTTACCTCTCCTGCACTTCGCCAGTGGATCAGATTTTAGAGACGACGCGCTTTCGCGCTTTGCTCAAAACCAGAAACCAAAAGGGGCAGAAAGCCCCAACGGTTCACCACATAGGAGACCACCAGAATGACAGATTTTAAGAAAATAAGTGAAGGTGTGAATACCGAGGCCGAAGCCTTTGCACTGATCAATCGCGGATATTCAACAGACGAGCGTAAGGCGGGGCAATGGTTCGAGGTTGCCCATGATGTTTATGACTATTTCCTTGGCGTTCTGCCGCCGAAACATTGGAGCGGTACTGCCTTCGCAATGTGTGAAACGGCCACCAACATTTTGACAGATGCGTGGGTAATGTACGATGGAAAAGCCTTCAATCTGACCGTTGAAATTGGCAATGAACGCACGTTCTCCGCCACCGTTGATGCGTTTAGAGAGCATCTTTCCGAGCAGGTGCCAGCATGACACGGGCAATTCTAGAACAGCGCAAACTTGAAGCCATAACCCTCATTCGCAAAGGCGGGTTGTCCGCTCAAATTGGATTACGATTCATGAAAACCTACGGGACTGCGTAAGCACCTAGCCGCACTCGCAAAGGGTGCGGCACCATAACCAAACTCACCACATAACAAGGATAAAGTACCATGACACAACAAACAAAAATCACAGAAATTACTGAAACCATTGCCTTTGGCGATCTTTATATCTCACCCCTTAATCCGCGCACCATCGTAACCGATGAAGAAACGGCGGCACTCGCTGACAACATTCGTATTGCGGGTCTGATCCATAACCTTGCAGGGTTCCGCGAGGACACAGCCAAAGGTGTTGGGGTCGTTGCAGGTGGGCGGCGTTACCGCGCCCTAGCCCTGTTGCAAGACGATAGCCGCTTTCACAATATCCCTGTGAAAATTGCCCCCGATTTGGCAACCGCACAACTTTGGGCATCAAGCGAGAATGCACAGCGTATCGACTTGAAACCAGCCGAGGAAATCCGCAGTTTTGGTGCCATGAAAGAGCGCGGTATGAAGGCGGCAGAAATTGCGGTTGCCTACGGTATTACCGAAAAGCATGTTTATCGCCGTATGGCTCTAGCAGGTCTGCAAAACGAGATTCTGGACGCCCTACAGGCCGAAGAAATCAACTTGAGCCAAGCGGCGGCGTTCACGATCAGCGACGATCTTAAATTGTCTTTGGAGGTGTTAGAGCAGGTAAAAGCGCGTCAAGAAGGCTGGAATGCCATGACAGACTACCAAATCAAACAAGCCCTGAAACCCACGTCAGTTGACGCCGAAGGCGACCGCCGTGCTAAATTTGTTGGCCTTGAAGCATACAAAAAGGCAGGAGGGAGGATTGGTGGCGATCTTTTCTCGGATAAAACCACGCTTGATGATCCAGAAATCCTTGAAGAAGTGTTCCTTGCAAAACTAGCCGATGCCGCAGAGGCGCACCGTGTTGAAAATGGTCTAAAGTGGGTTCGCGTCTTTGAAGACGATTACCTTGATTACGATTACCCAAAATCAAACGGTTTTGGCCGCATTTACCCAACAGAAGAACCGTTGAGTGATGAAGATCAAGCCCGCTTTGATGAGTTGGAAGAACTGTCATATGGCGACGAGCTTGACGAGGCACAGGAAACAGAATTTGCATTGTTAGAGCAAAAAGCCGAGGGGTTTTGGACAGATGAACAAAAGGCCATTTCTGGCGCGGTTGTTCATGTAGGTCACAGTGGTAAAGTTTGTGTTTTGGCGGGTCTCATTGCCGCCGATGATTGCGCCGAAGCCATTGCCGCCGAAATCATGGCACCTAATATGCACAAACAAACAAGTGTGAAAAAGTCGCCAATCTCGGAAGCGTTGAACCGTGATCTTCATTGTATGCAGACAGGAGCGCGGCAAAATGCTTTGATCAATGACCCAAAACTTGCCCTGCACCTTCTGGCATTCCAAGTTTCAAACCAGATGGGCTACCGCACAGCGTTCGGCTTAACCAAAACTACCGTGTCAAATGTGCCATCAACCGAAACTGGCTTTGTACTGGATAAGCACCTGACCACAGCGATCAACGCCGCCGACAAACCAACAAGTGCAGAGGCTTTCGCCGCATTTCGCAAACGTGGTGATAAGAAAATTATGGAGATTTTGCACAATTACCTCGTGGCACAGCTTTCGATTGACGACCCCGATCTGGGCGAAATGATCGACACACTGACTAAGAAAAACACCCGCGACACGTTCACACCAACCGCCGAGAACTTCTTTAAGCGTGTTGGTGGCCCTTATATGGTCACTCTTTGGGCTGATTTACTGGACTTGAAGGCCGATCACCCAACAGTCACCACTTTCGCAAAGTTGAAAAAGGGCGAGAAGGCCGACAAGTTTGAAAAGCTGTTCTCTGATCCAGATACCCGCGCCGCATTGAAGCTTACAAAAGCGCAAGAAACACGGCTTGCAGAGTGGTTGCCCGAAGGCATGATTTAACCCGCTTGGCGGGGCTATAACAGCCCCGCCACAGCAATTAAATCACGGTTCGCGATTGTCTACACCAAACGAAAACCCGGCTATTTTTTCCTGTTTTCCTTGTGGTGAGGAATTAACTGACCCCGCTTCGGCGGGGTCTTTTTTATGCTGTTTTACCAATGCTGGCGATCTACCTTATTCCACCGTTATCGTAAAATTGCCCGCTGTGTCAGGGCAACGCCCCAACACCACGGGCCCGCGCTATTCGCGCAGAAGCCACTATCGCGGCCAAATAACCTACCAACACCAACTTTGCCGCCTACCGCCCTCGTATGGTCGAGCAAGCCCGTCCGTTATCAAAATATCACCTACATCACGGTTATTTATCAGCAGACGCCCGAGGCTACGTTGATACCTGTCCCGCCCAGGTAGTCGCACCAGCTCAACAACAGCTATACTCGCAATCAGATTTCGAACCCGCTGCGTTGCAAATTCTCCAAGCCTTTTTTCCAGGTCACAGCGAGAATTGTAGGTTTCAGGTGTATCAAACCCAACCAAACGGAATCGCTCACCTCGCCAATCAAGCGTATCGCCATCAACCACATAAATTTCAGCCCGGTCTATGACTTCGCTGACGGCTTGCGTCGGATCGAAAAGGACGGCGCAAACCACCATTGCCCCAATCAGAGTTTTTACAACTTCTCGCACTTTGGGAAAAAAACCATATCTGCCACCAACAATACGCATTCCAAATGACCCGTGATTGCCCCCAGAGCGTCTTGCATCCTCGATCACCCGTCGCCCCAGGTTTTTCCGTTTTTCAGTGGCTTCAATCAGTCCCATATTTAGCTCGCTCACTCACATACCTTTTTAACTGGTTTCTTATTGATGAAACATACAGGCCATCACTTGTGCCGCGTCTTCGCCGCTTCAAATGGTAATTTCCCCTGCCCCGCAAACGGGTCATTCCTCGCGCAACAAATCACCCTTTGACACTACGTTTTTCTGGCCTGTTTAGTAATTTCATCGAAACAAGTAAAAAGGTAAAGATTATGTCAAATGAAAATATGAAACTTCGCGTGAAGACTGGTGAAAAAGACGGTAAAAACTTCTGGAACGACTGCGGAGTGATCTTCATCAACCGCGACGATCAGGGCACCATTACTTCGGTTTCGGTGAAACACGATATGTTCCCAAACGTCGAAATGGTTGCTTTCCCAAAACGCGAAGAAAACTCTTAATCATCGAAGGGGCGGTTTACGCCGCCCCTCTCACACTCATCATTCCCTAAATATCCTCGGGGAGCGCCAAGGGCGCGGGGCTGAAAGCTCTCTTGCTGATAGGCCTAGTCGGCCCGGACGTGTGATTTTGGCCAACTCGAGGAACATGTGGAGAACAAAGTTGCGTAATTCATAATATTTGCACCAACCCATCATGGCTATAATAATAAGGCTGATCGTGCGGTGCAAATATCAGGTGCATAATTGTTTCATATGGTATAGTTTGAACTCATGCTTATCGGTTACGCCAGAGTGTCCAGTAAGGGACAATCCCTTGAACGCCAAATCGGCGCGCTGAATGCTGCCAAGGCCGATAAAATTTTTCGAGAGAAGGCGTCTGCGCGAACTATTAAGGGTAGACCGCAGCTTGAACGGGCCATTGATGCCTTGGGAACAGGAGACGTTTTTGTTATCGCAGAGTGGGACAGGGCGACCCGATCTATGATTGACGGGATAGGGATCATCCAGCGGGTCGCTGATCGAGCTGCGACGATAAAGGTGTTGGACAAGCCTTGGCTGGATCTGACTACCCCGATGGGAAAAGGTATTCTTGCTTTTCTTTCTGCATTAGCAGAGGACGAGCGAGAGCGCATCACGCGTCGCGCCAATGAAGGCCGCCAAATTGCACTGGCTAACGGAACCAGATTTGGACGCAAGCCAAAGCTCACGGAACACCAACGAGAGTTGGCCCGTAGGCGTATGGCTAAAGGTGAAACTTGCCGAGCAATTGCGAAAGACCTCGGTGTAGCCCACACAACGATTTCAAGGCTCGGGTAGCGTGGATAGAAAAACACATAAGCGCATTTGTCCTCTGGACAGGATGCGACCATCAAACACTTGCCAGATGCCCTGTTTTACGTAGGGTGGAGCGAAAAAGAACGATATGACACAACGAGTTAAAGTATGCGCGCAGGAGTAAACCCTGAAATTATGGTTTGGGCAAGATTGTCCTCCGGTTTCTCTGAAGAAGAAGCCGCGCATAAACTTGGCCTAAAGGACAGCACAAAGCAAACAGCGACTGAAAAACTTGCGTTGTTGGAGAACGGAGAATCTCAACCAACCCGTAATCAACTTGCCAAGATTTCCAACGTATACAATCGGCCTCTTTTGACTTTCTACATGGCCGCGCCCCCAGCAGAGGGCCGAAAGGGCGAAGATTTCCGTCAGACCGCAGGTGGAATACCCAGACGAGAGAATGCAAAACTTGATGTGCTGCGACGAGGCGTTCGCGCACGGCAAGAAATGGTCCGAAGCATACTTGAGGACGAAGAAGAGTTACAGGAGCGTGTATTTGTCGGTTCTGTAAGAATGGATCAGGGTGTTGGTCACTTGGTTCAAGAGATGGCCAGAGAGCTGGAGTTTGATCATACAGATTTAGCGGCACGTAACGGAGACCCGTCCGCATTATTTCGCCTTTTGCGTGCTCAGGCAGAACAATTGGGCGTTTTCGTTTTGATGCTTGGTGATCTGGGTTCTTGGCACTCTGCAATCAGTGCAGATGTGTTTAGGGGGTTTGCGATTGCTGACCGTATGGCACCATTCGTTGTCATTAATTCCAACGATGCCCTAACGGCCCGCGCCTTTACTCTTATTCATGAATTGGCGCATCTATGGCTTGGGCAGAGTGGCGTGAGCGGAAATCCGTCCACGGACACCCCAGCAAATGAACATGCCAGAATTGAACAGTTCTGCAATGATGTTGCAGGTGAATTTCTCTTGCCCGACGATCTGTTTTGGCAGGGCCTGCAACACTTTGATCCTGATGATCAGGCCAGCGCAGGCGCAACAATATCTATAATCGCTCAACGTTGGTCCGTGAGTGAACCAATGGTTGCCTATCGCTTGCGAAGACGCCGTGAGATCACCAACGCAGTTTATCAAGCCCTCTATGGTCAGTATGTAATGAGGTGGCAGGCCGCCAAAGCCAAAGAAAAGGCTGAACGTGGTGACAATGTGCGTCTGCCTGACTTAACAATGAAGCGATTTCGCCTTGGAACTGGTTTGTTGGAGTTTGTCCGCAGAACGGTCCGAGATAACGGCATGACGTATACCAAAGCCGCCAAAGTTCTGGGCACTAAACCTGGAGCTGTCGAACCATTGCTCAGGAAATTTGAAAGTAACAATGGATCGTTTGTCTCTGTTACGGAGAGGCGCACTTGATTTACCTCTTTGATGCCAACACGCTTATTCAAGCCAAAAATGAGTATTACCCGCTCGAACACATCCCACAATTCTGGGATTGGATAGTTGAGCAAGGTGAACTTGGCTTGATAAAAATGCCGTTCGAAATTTATGATGAGATATCTGCATATGCGGACGATCTGTCTGACTGGATCAAAGATGAAGACGTGAAGTCAGCATTGCTTTTGGACGAAGCTGTTGACCCGGCATTATTGCAAGCAGTTATGGAAAACGGATATCAGGCTAATGACCCAGTGTTTACTGAAACAGATGTAGAAAAAATTGGGCGCGACGCATTCCTAATTGCTTATGCAACCGTTGACGCCGAGCGGATTGTCGTCACAAAGGAAGCATCAAGGCCTAGCAAGCAGCGTGGCAACAGAAAAATACCTGACGTCTGCGACGATATGGGTATTGCCTGGACGCGCGACTTCGAAGTGTATCGGGCGCTTGGATTTAGCCTGGCGGGAAAGTAGCGCCTGCGGCATATAAATTTTCAATTAGTTCGAGGCACCACAATTAAGCTACTTGCTCTTGACGGGTGATAATGTCTGCTGCCCAAGATTCAAGAACGGCAATCTCGGCCTCAATTTCATCTGGCGTCGGCAATCTTTGGTTGAGTTCTCCTGGCTGGCTGTGCAGGAGTTGCGAGCAACGGCCATAGGCTTCGCGCATATCGTGGCAATCTTGTTCTTGCAGGATGGTAAGGCGAATTAGCCCGTCTGTCTGCACCTTCTTTGCCAGTCGCTTAATCACCGGCGATACCGCATCTTCAACGGCTCGCTCCCATGCCTCCCGTAACTGCTCCGAAAACGAACGAACCTCACGTCGCCAGTTCGCCTGATCGCCGCGCTCATGATGAATTTTCACATTCCCTAGGTGATTTCGCATCTGCGTGACCACTTTGTGGACGGGCAGAACATTGGCAGGTGGTTCAGTGTTGCAGAAGCCAGCAGCATCTCTGCCCCGACTGACAACCCGGTAGGCAATCGGTATTGCCGCGCGATCTCGTGTTTCCCTACTAGCTTCCTCCAGCAACACCAGAAAGGCAATATCATGTGTGAAAATTATAACCTGCCGTTTCAGGCTCTCTATTGCCAATCTTTCCGCAACTCTGTCCCTGTGAATGTGGTCAAGCGATGAAACGGGATCGTCAAAGACGATGCCCGACGATGTTTCAAGCGTGGACAAATCAGCGAGGAATGCCGCCAAGGCAACGCAGCGATGTTCACCCTCGCTCAATATCTTGCCGACTGGCTCATCCGGTTTGCTTATCATGCGAACATGGAACAGGGGTATCCCGGCGGAAGTGCGGGCATGTTTCAATTCTATGGCGTGTTGTTCGGCGATACCAAGCCGTGCGACCTCCTGCGCGAAACGCGCTCGAAGCCTGTCGGTTACAAGTCGCGTCGCAAGATCTGCACTTAGAGTGGTGATCTTGTTGGTTGCCGTGGTTTTCTGCACTGTCTTGAGGTCAGCAACGGCTTTCAGCCGCTTGATCTGTTCTAGCACATCGGTTTTGACCGTACCTAGCCATTGGCGGGCAGCCAGCTCGTTATGCTCGGCTATTAGGGCTTTCCTCTCTGGCGAATCCTTCGTGGCCAAAAAGCCACTCGCCCGTGTTTCCAGCCCTTGTGCAAGCGCGGTCATTTCTGCATCCGGCACCGCGACCGCAGGGGTCTGAATGACGGCATCCTCCATCCCGACTGTCTTAAGGATCGAGCACAGCCGCCACACATTCATGACAGCGGAACGCTTGACAGTCTTTGCCAGTTCTTCATCTGCCAAGTTATCTCGGATCAGAGACACGATTGCCTGAATATCCTTCATGGATATACGTGTTTCCTGCATCGCTGAGAGGGCGGCGACATAGGCGTTGCGTGCTTTGTCCTCACGCTTCTTGCTCTCATCCAATACAAAGGATTCAAAGCGGCTCAAGCGCTCTGACGCTTCGGGGCTCAATTCCTGATGGCATAGGACGCACCGGGCATCATCGCCGGTGACGGGAAATTCCTGTTCAGGAAATGCCCTTTCATTGGAATAGGTGCGGGCGGCTTCCCAAAGGGATAGCCACACATCTGATCCGACTTCAGGCAACGGCTCATCTGAAAATAGGTCTGCCGACACCAAGGCAGAAGCTGCGCGGGCTGTCGCATGGGCTTCGTACAACTGGCCAAAGCTGGCATTGCTTGCATCATTGACTGCATTCGCCAGTTTGCTCAGGCGTTCCTTTGCCTCGTCTATCTGCACCTTCTGCGTTTGAAGCTGGCGGGCAACCCGTGCCGGGTCGTTCGCAAGGTCGACGGCAAGGGTCTTCAGTCGTGCTTCATCGGCTTCAGATAGTCCGGCCAGTTCCTCCACTTTTGCATCCGTGGTATTTGTAGACAGGCCGGACAGAAGTTGTCCTACTTCTGTATCCGGTGCCCCTTCAGGATTTTTCAAGATCGCAGGCGTCTGGTTCTCGATCACCCTGATTTCAGCTTCCAGCTTGCCCTTGATCTCTTTGCAGGTTTCGGCCAGCGCGGCCATGATCCGCAGGGGCAAGGGGGTATAGGCTAGGTCATTGGTGGCATCCACATGGACAGCCGCCGTGCGGCTATCAAAGACACTGATTGCTGTCAGTCTGGCATCTGCTGCGGCTCCTTGCTTCCACGCAACAGACTGATTCTGCCCGCCTATGCGAAAACCGACTTCGGCCTGCGGGGTTCCCCGCTGTGCAGCATAGATGTTCGGCAGAACGATATCATCCTTCGGCAATCGAGCGCGGCACGCCTGCTTCAAAACACGGGCATAACCCGATTTACCCGCTCCGTTGTCGCCATAGATCACGGTCAGGCCGGTTTTGTTGAATGATAGGGTTTCACCGGGTTGCAAGGCATTCACGTTCTGTAAATTGTGCAACTTGGAAAGCGACACCTCCACATTCGATGCAGCCGGATCGCGGATATGATCGGCTTCAATGGGACTGCCTTCCTTTTCCCCTTTGCAAATTTCCAGCAAGTCATCTAGGTCGGACTGCCCCAACTGGTCCTTGCTACACAACCGACGCAAGGCATCCCGTTGCCACGCAGGACAGTCAGCTGACCAAGTGACAATCTCTGAAAGCACCTGTGCTTCGGATGAAGCACTACCTTCAGCAATTGGCGGATCAAGGGGCAAATCTTCGCTACTCATAACGCTACCTTTCTTTCAGACACGCGCCTTGCGGATCGTAGGCATATCCAGAAATCGTCCCATCCTTGATCCTCTCAACCGCCTCCTTGATCACAAACAAAGGCACAAGAAACCATTCGCGAGGCATCACTGGCCGCCCAAAACGATCCATGATCTCGATCTCGAGCCGTGCGGGTTCGAAAATGCGGTGGATCAGGTTTTCAAGCTTCGTGCGGTTGATGTTGTAGAGTTCATATTTCGCTACAACCTCGACATTTGCCATTAGGAAGGTTGGTTGTAGGTGCGCTCCCGCAATGCGTTTTTCCACGTTCATATTGGTGACGCCGATCTTATGCACCAGATCACGATTTTCCGCGACAAGCGGGTGATCAGACTTACTCCGAAGGACATAGATCGTCCCGCTCGCCTCATCGCCATCAATTGTTTGATCGGAAAACAAAGGACCGGCAGTCGGCTCGGTGATCCGTCTTCCCGCATCATCTTTGTTCAGGGCACGCTGAAGCGAGCGCATGAGCATGTTGCTCTCTGTCCCATTGTCGAAGATCACGCGCAATCTTGCGTCGGTGCGCCCATGCTCCGTGGTGGTAATTTCGCCCTTTTCGGCAACATAGGCTTTTTGCCCGCTGACAATGAAGAAACGGCCTTTTTCAATCTCAGCTTTCATCTCAAAGGGTCTGGTTTCGCGCAGGCCAGTGTTCAGCTCTTTCTGCACTTGCTCGAAGAGCGGCTTGAACGACTCGAAGTCATCACATCTTTCGCGGTTCGCAACATCTTCGGCAGCCTTCTTCTCAGCGGTCGATCGGACATGCTTCAGCTCTGTGATAGGCGGAATTTCCACTTCAATTCCGAGTTCAGCCAGCAGCGCATCATCGTCAAGTTCTTCAGTGTCAGTCAGTGTAGTCTGAGCTGATCTCGCCAAAATCCCTTGATGATCAAGAGATTCAACCAGATCACGGCATTCTTGCTGCTCGCGGATACGATCCAAGCGAACGGCATAAAGGCGCTCAAAGATGTCCCGCGTTTCGCCATGTTGTGGCCCGCGTGAATGTTCCTCAGTGAAGCGCTGTATCTCTTCAAAACCAGCAACGATGCGTTCTTCACGTGGGGTGCGACTAACGGCTTTCTTTGTCTCAACCTCAACGCCCAGCTCGGCCAGAAGGGCATCGTCTTCTTGGGTAAACTCCTTAGCCATTGGCGGCCTCCTGCTTCATGCGCGCAAGGTATGCCACGCCTTCAGCCATTTTCTTTTCCCAAGCATCCGGCGATATGATCGAGGGAAGCCGCCCGCGCTCCTGCTTGAACTTCACGGCACGACGAGCCAAGTCACGCGCATCCTCTGGCGTGAGCTGTACTTTCTTAGCTGAAATAACGGCCGCAACCTGCTTGAGACTTTCCTCACTCATCGTTTTAGCTAGGATAGCGTAGGCTTCGCCGAAGGGGTTAATTCGGTCGATCAGATCAATATCGAGATCACGCACGTCCATCGCAAATTTCCGCACGCCGTCAATAAGCGCGGTGTTTCCAGTCGCTTGGGCATCATCCTCGGTTGAAAGAATAATCTCTTTGGCTTTCTGGGTCAGATTCAAGGCTGCTATCGCGTGCTGACGCACCGCCTCCTGATCATCAGCGTCCAGTTCAGGAAACTTGGCTCCAACAATTTTACCCATACGCACCTGCGTCAGCTCTTCTGCCAATGTCTCGCCACCGGCGTGATCACCATCAAATAAGCCGCGCTCAAGTGTCTGCTTATCCTGAACAAACGCGGTAATCACCTCGTTCAAATCCTCTTGACAAATGCGTTCGGCCTCTTTGCTCTTCGGCTCCGCAAGCCCTTTTATCTCGATCTGGAATTGGCCGCTTTTTTCGTTGAACCCAACATTTGTTTTCTCTGGGTCATAGCCATCCTCACCATAGTCAAAGCCTTCAACGGGGGAACTCTGAGGAGTCTTCGGGGTGAAGTTGAAACGAGGGGCAAGAACTTGCTCCATAAGCAAGCTGGCTGCGATCGCCTTTAGCGTATCATTGACGGCTTCCGTGACAGCCGCTTCGGCAGCATCGGGTTCAGCGATCAGATTGGTGAAACGGGCGCGGCTTTTGCCGATTGCGTCGCGGGTAGCGCGGCCAATGATCTGCACGATCTCGGTTAGGCTCGCCCGATAACCGACCGTCAGCGCATGCTCGCACCAAATCCAGTCAAAGCCCTCCTTGGCCATGCCCAAGGCGATGATAATGTCTACATGATCACGGTTGTTTTTCTCCGTGGGGTCTTTGAGCGCGGCTGAAACCTTATCTCGTTTCACCGCCTCATCGTCCACCAAATCGGCGATCTTCAAAATCCGTCCTTCGGGTGTCTTCACAAGCTGAAAGCCGGTCTTCGGGTCTGTGCCCTGCCAGTCGCCAAGCGCGTCGATAATGTGCTCGACCTCCTTGTGCTTGTCCTTTGTGCTTTCACGGGAATTTACGTTCGGAATATGAAGGATCGTCTTTTCGTCAGGATTGAGCACTTCCAAGATGCTGTCGGCGTAAGAACCGGAATAGAAGAAATACCCAATATCGAGCGTTTTCAGGTATTTGTAACCGTTCAACTGCTCATAGTAGGTGTAGGTGATGGTATCAAACTTAGACTCGTTTTCGGGCAACAATATTGGAGCCGCGTCGCCACGAAAATAACTGCCAGTCATTGCAACGACATGCACACGATCACGGGTTATGAATTCATTGAGCTGCTTGCCTAGGATATTGTCTTCGCTCGCTGAAACGTGGTGGAATTCGTCTACGGCAATTAGCCGATTATCAAACGCTTCCACCCCAAGCTTTTCCACGGCAAAGCGGAACGTGGCATGGGTGCAGACCAGGATGCGATCATCGCTTTCAAGGAACGCCCCGACCGACTTAACCTTACCACCATCAGTGCCTGGTGAATTACACAGGTTCCATTTCGGCTTAACCTCCCAATCTGCCCAAAAGCCGAACTTGCTGAGAGGTTCGTCGTTGAAACTCGCGCCAATGGTCTTTTCCGGCACCGCTACAATCGCCTGCTTTACACCCTGATTTTCCAGCTTGTCGAGCGCGATGAACATCAGCGCGCGGCTTTTGCCCGAGGCAGGCGGCGATTTGATCAGAAGATACTGCTCGCCCCGCTTTTCATAGGCGCGCTCTTGCATTGCTCGCATGCCAAGCTCGTTGGATGTGGTCGAGCCGCCGGTTTGGGCATAGGTCACAGAAACTGAGGGAACATTCTTCTTCATTCTTAAATCCTAAACTCTTCTAAAAAATTGATTGCCCATGCGGGAGGGATTGGCCAGCTCCGAAACCCCTTCTCGTGCCAGGTTATGCTTTCAGCTCCAATAAGCCCGTTATCCTCAAGATAACCTACAAGTCGGTCGTGATCGTAGAGATAAACCGTATCGCCATGAATGAACGCCACATGGATGTCTTTGCTCTTGTATTTGCGGTCGATCACAAGTCGCCCTTTCAGCTGCACCTTCAGAAAAGTATCGCCATTGATATGGCAGGCGATGAAATCGGCACCTTGCCAATCATCCGTCAAACGTAGGCAATTGAAACCATAGTCGGCCAGACAGGCCGCAACCTTGTGAAAATTGAAGTTTTCCTTTTGGCGTGAATTCAGATCGGAATATGGGACACGTTTAAACATCCTACGCGGCCCCGACTTTCGTTGTCATCCTGGTGTAAAGCTCAAATAGTTTTTCCAGCCGCTCGGTGTCGTTGCGGAAGCGGCGTCCGATGTAGATGCGTTCAAGCGTCTCATCGTTGCGATCATGGGCGGCGCGCAGGTCAGCAGGCATCTTTTCTGGATCGTAGAGTTCAGCAATAGTCGCCGGAAAGTGCGCTTCACGTGCTAGAAGGATATTTTCAGCGCAACGGGTTAGGTCGATCACGTTCTTATCCGTGAGTGATGGGATCGGAAAAGTGTTCCAACCAAGTGTGTTTGAGTAAGAAAGACGCATCTCCAACCTGCCGCAAATGGCAGAAATCCAAGCCAAGTGCAGCTTTGACGCAATGACCGCAAACGCCCATTGCTGTCCCGCTGAAATGTAAAATGCTTTGTTCGTGGGAATCACTGAATGGCCTGCGACACCCGCAGGTAAGTACTCCCGATTTTCCGACGACACGATCGGAACAAATATCTTAGAATCGCTGTCACCCTTCCGTTCGCGAAATTGGTAGGGCTTTGCGGCCAGTTTGTTGACTGCGGAATCAGTAGTTTCCAACCGATCACGCCTCACACTTTTGATCCTCTTTTGCACTCCCTCAAATTGGCAAGCCTCTTCAAGTTCATCGTCAGCAATCCAAAGGCAGTAGCGTTCTTTTCCGTTGATGTACTCCGAAGAACCTAAAAACCGTCGGATAAAACGCTGAGGCAATCCCTCTGCCACTAGTTTGTCCTTCTCCGCAGAATCCAAAATCAACCCCGCCGATTTAGAGTAATATACCCCGTACTCCATAGGCAATTTCGTGAAACGAGGTTTCTTCTCCGCGGCTACTACCGTGATTTCATGCTCCGTAAGGTATGGATTGATATTGCTAACCTCTCGTTTGTTATCATCGGTGAAAATCCAACGTTGTCCGCTCTTTTTGCGGTCAACACCTGTGACAACAACAGTCACACCAGCCTTATTGGCAGCTAGGTTTGACCATTTAAACGAGGTATGGGCAAACCTGATCTTAAAGCCACGCTGATGAAGCAAGCCCCATGTGATTGGCACCTGTTGGCCCTGACAAAGACTATTGGTGGAAACGAAGGCAAAAGGCGCATCACAAGTATCGTTGTACAAAGCGGCCTTCATCAACCATGCCCCAACATAGTCAACGTTTTTCCACTTGCTGGTTAATCCCGAGAACACATTCTGAAGGTCTTCCTTCTCTTGGGCTTTTTGCTTCCGAGCCCCTTTGAACGGAGGATTCCCGCAAATGTATGTTTCCCCGCCTTCATTATCAAAGTCGATCTGGGCCTGATCAAGCGGTGAAGCAAATAAATCATCAGCTTGATGTTTGACACCTGTTCCAGTGGGTGGGCAGACGCTCAGCCAATCCAGCCGGAGTGCGTTTCCGCAAGTGATCCAGTTCATTGCATCGAGCGGCAGGAACTCCGCCAAGGCTTCCTTCTGTCCGCGATATGTCACGTCACACTGGTACTCAGCAATAATCAGTGCCAGCCGAGCGATCTCGGCGGGGAAGTCACGCAGCTCGATCCCGCGAAAATTGGTGATCGGAATTTCCGTGCGCCTGTCAGCCTCATCGCGCAGTTTGTTGACCTCGGCCTCTATGCTGCGCATTTCCTTGTAGGCGATCACAAGGAAGTTTCCCGATCCGCAGGCTGGATCAAAAACCCTGATCTTGGCGATGCGGTTGCGCAGATTCAACAGCTTGCGCGGGTTATCCCCCGCCTCTTCCAGCTTTTTGCGCAGATCATCAAGGAAAAGCGGATTGAGCACCTTCAGGATGTTCGGCACAGACGTGTAGTGCATGCCAAGCGCGCCGCGCTCTTCATCATCTGCCACGGCCTGAATCATTGATCCGAAGATATCGGGGTTGATCTTCGTCCAGTCGAGGTTGCCGATATGGATCAGGTAAGAGCGCGCGATGCGGCTGAAGCGCGGAACGTCCGTGCTGCCCGAAAACAGCCCGCCGTTTACATAGGGAAAGACATTCGCCCAACGGGCAATATCTGCGCTCGTGCGATCCTCGGCCTTGGTATTCATGGCGCGGAAAAGCTCCGTTATCACCTCGTGGGTGTTTGAGCTATCCTTTACGCTCATCCGCTCAATCGTGCCGGTGAACTGGTCAGGCTCGGTAAAGATGTCGGTGTCTTCGGCAAAGAAGCAAAAAATCAGCCGCGCCATGAAGTGGTTCATGTCATGGCGACGTGCGGCCGTGCCCCATTCGGGGTTGTCCTTCAACAACTCGACATAAAGCCTGTTAAGACGGCCGGTCGCCTTGATGTCAAAGGCACTCTCGCGGATCTGTTTGACGGTGCTGATACCAGCCAGGGGCAAGAAGAAACCAAAGTGATCAGGAAAGTCCTCATAGGCGCAGGCGATTGTTTCACCGCTGGCCAGTTCTTCGGCCTCCAGATCAATACCATCAGTCGCCAGCACGAATTTTGCCTTGGCCTTTGTTGTGGCGGGGCTGGCCTTGAGCTGGGCAAGAGTCTTTGTGACTTCGCCCTCAGCGCATACCTTCAGGTGAAGGTTGTTGGTCTGAAGCACGCCGCTCTGGTCGGACTTGTTGGACGATCCGGCGCGCAGGCGTTTGATAGTTGTCGGCTTGTTTCCGAAGGCTTGCAGAAAAGCGAAAGGAAATTCGTCATGATCGAAGGGCTGCTCGGCTAGCGCAGAAATGGCTTCTTCTATTTCAACAGCATTCATTCTGCTCTTCCTCCCGTACTGCCTAAACCTCTTCGTTTTTTAGCAGTCTATTTTTAATAACTTTAACAGGCGCTTATGCTCCGTACATCCGTAAAATCGACAAGGATTAATCTATCCACAGCACACACATTGCATGCAATCACGCTTGGCGCTTTTTCACCATGGCGCATTACATCAATGAAAGCTGTCGCTCCCCTGCCCTACCTTTTTCAGTGTCGTTGTCCATATCAAACCAACCTCGGTTGCTCTGTTTGAGGTGGGAAGCTCGCCTTAGTAGGCAACAACTTAATTCCCTCACCAATTTCCTTGCCTGCAACAACAAGCTCAAACTGGGCCTGAAGATTAAGCCAGAACTGCGGATCGGTATCAAACCAGTGACCAAAACGCAGAGCTGTATCGCCGGTAACACTGCGCTTGCCGGAAATAATTTGGCTAACACGATTGGGTGGCACGTCAATCTGGCGTGCAAACTCGGTCGGCGTGATGCCTATTTCTTCCAGCTCGTCCTTAAGGACAACGCCGGGGTGAACAGCTCTCATAAACATGTGAAACCTCCTTTCCTTAATGGTAGTCCACTATTTCAACATTTGATGGTCCAGGTTGGCCATCTGACCATTCAAAACAAATACGCCATTGCTGATTGATGCGAATGGAATACTGCCCTGACCTGTCCCCGCGCAACGCTTCCAACCTGTTGCTTGGTAATGCCCGCAAGGTATCGAGTGCAGGAGCCGCGTTCAGGATCGCCAGTCGCTTTTCAGC
>JAFLKA010000107.1 GCA_022712735.1 Marinosulfonomonas sp.
ACCGCGCGGTGTTCCTCGGCTGCGTATTGCTTCCAGCCGGGGTTCAGAAAATCCAGTTGATCTACGGCTTCGACACCCTTTGGCGCGAACCATAGCGGCCGTTCCCAGCCGTTTTTGGAACCATAAACCGCGCCCTTTTCCTTTAGCCGTTGATAAAGCGGCGACAGGCGCAACGGACGCACGGCCTCGGCCTCTGATCCCGGATAGCGCATTTTGTAGTGGTGCGCGTAATGCTCGACTGCGCGGGGATACATAAAGGCGCGTGCGCCATGGTGAGCCCCGAAACGCCGGTTGTCCAAGGGCCACAGGTCCAGCGATGGCCGCCCCTCAACCAGCCATTCGGCAATCATTTCGCCCGCACCGCCACCCGCAGCGATTCCGTATAGGAACCCTGTCGCCAGCATCAGATTGCTGAAATCCGGCACCGGCCCCATAACGAAATCGCCGTCCGCCGAATAGGGGATCGGGCCGTTGATCACTTGACGGATGCCGACCTCGTTGATGATAGGCGTCACCTGTGCGGCACATTCGGCCAAGGGCGCGAAACGGTCCAGATTGTCGGGCAGCAATTGACGCACGAAATCGCCGGGGATGCCACGGTCGCCGAAGGCCACGGTGTTGTCCTCGTAGCCGCCAATCACCAGCCGCCCGCCAGCGTCGGGTTTATAGTAAACCAGACGGTCAGGGTCGCGCAGGGTCGGCAGGTTATCGGGGCAATCGGGGATCGGCTCGGTCACGATATACTGGTGTTCGACCGCGCAAGCGGGGATCGTCAGGCCCAGTTTTGCGCCCAATTCACGGCTCCACATGCCCGATGCGATGGTCACGGTTTCGGCTTCATATGTGCCGTCAGTGGTGATCACTTCGGTTACCCGCCCGCCAACCACGGTGAAATCCAGCACCTTCACGCCCTGTTTCAACGTGGCCCCGTGCAGCCGTGCGCCAGCCGCGATGGAGTGGCACAATCCGGCGGGGTCCACATGGCCGTCGGACGGGATAAACGCCGCGCCCTCAAGGCCCGTGGTGTCGATATAGGGGAACAGCGCCTTGGCCTCATCTGGCGTGATGATGTTCATCTCCAACCCGAAACTCCGCGCCATTGTCGCCAGCCGCTTGGCCTCTAACATCCGGTCCTTGGACGCGGCCAGCCGCAAGCTGCCAACCTTCTTCCAATCACAATTCAAGCCGGTCTCGTCCTGCAACACATCATACATCGCAACAGATTTTTGCAGCATTCGCGTAGTGTTACGCGACGATCTTAATTGTCCAACCAACCCCGCCGCATGCCACGTCGCCCCTTCGGTCAGGGCGGCCTTTTCCAGCAGCACCACATCTTTTTCACCGGATTTTGCTAGGTGGTAGGCGATGGAGCAACCAATGATACCGCCGCCAATGATCAGATGCTTAACAGAGTGGTCCGCCATGTATTACCCCAGTATTTCCAGCAACTCGCGGTGTAATTCGGGGGTGGCCGCACTCACCACTCGCCCGTCTGATTTCAAGGTCAGCGGCGCGCCGTCCCAATCGGTAACCACCCCGCCTGCCGCCGTGATGATTGGCACCAGCGGCAGGTAATCATAGGGTTGCAAATCGTAATCCACACAGGCGTCTATCTGACCCGAAGCAACCAGCGCATGGGGGTAGCAATCATACCCTAACCGCCGTTCACGCCCTGACAGGCACAGGGTGCGGAACAATGTAGGCATCAGGGTTGCGAGCTTGTTGCCCTCGTTGATGTAGAGAAACGCATCGGCAAGTGCCGTGACCTCTGATACTGCAATCGGCGCACCATTCATAAACGCGCCTTCGCTGGTGCCGGTATAAACCTCGCCCAGTTCCGGCATTCGCACCACGCCCAACACGGGTTCACCCCGTTCCAGCAGCGCAATCAGCATCCCGTATAGCGGCATGCCGGAAATGAAGCTGCGGGTGCCGTCGATCGGGTCAATGATCCACTGGTAGGCGCTGTCACTGGTGACCTCACCAAATTCCTCGCCCAGAATGGCGTGGTCGGGGAAATGTTTGGCCAACCCGTCGCGGATGAACCGCTCACAGGCCTGATCGGCGATGGTGACGGGGCTATCATCGCCCTTGTGTTCAATGTCCAGTTTTTGGCGGAAATACCGCTTCGGGATATCCTCGGCCTGATCGGTGATCGCAAGAATGGTCTTCAAATATTGCTGCATCTTAGTGTTCTCTGTTCGGGGTCGCCATCAGTAGCGAGATTTCGTTCTCGCCCAGCATATCAACGATTGCAGCGGGCGGGGGATTTTCCGTGATCAGGATGTCGAAACTTGATTGATCCGCAATTGCTATGGGGGCGCGGATGCCGAATTTCGCACTATCTGCCAGTACGATGCGGGTCTGGGCGCGTTTCACGGCCTCGGCCAGCAAGTCCGCCTCCTGGATGTCATGCAGCATAAAGCCGACCTCGCCATTGATCGCGCCCGCTGAAAACACTGCATATTGCACGTTAAAGCGGCGGATAAATGCAATCGCGTCCTGCCCGAATGCGCCGCCGTCATGGCTGCGCAATTCACCACCGGCAAAAAATACGCGGTTGTTGTTACGCGCCGCCAGCGTGCCTGCCACAGTCAGCGAATTGGTAACGATATACAGGTTGCGATGGTTGCGCAGCGCACTCGCGGCATAGGCAGTGGTGGACCCGATATCCAGAAACAGCGAATCGCCGTCTTCGATGATCTCGGCCAGCTTGGCGGCCAGTTGG
>JAFLKA010000437.1 GCA_022712735.1 Marinosulfonomonas sp.
GGATCTCGACGCAAGAGTTTATCGTAGAATATGCTGCGTGTCAGACGCTGGCGTTCCCGATCTTCTCGGCGTGCTGCAGAACTCTAAGCTTGCGCTGAATCTCTCGTTCTTCGTTTGTCATCAAAACTTCCTCCACCCTAAATTAGGGAATTTACAGGAAGTGTCCCGAGAGTCCGTACATATCTACAGCCTTGGTGCGGCTTGCTTAGCCAGCCTAAGGCCATCGCTGGTGTCCATCCTTTCCAGCTGTGCAACCTGACGAGACATGGTCCTCGCCAAGGCTTGCTGAAAAGCTACTCCGACGGGAGTCTCTCGAAGTTGATCGTCCACCAGATTGATTGAGGGTGTTCTTCCATGCCAGGAATAGGGATTGGCAGCAAACCATGCGTGGCGCTCAACAAAAGGGAGTTCTCCCATCATTCGAATGGCCGCCTGTGCGAAGGCCGCATTTGCTTCATAACTGGCTCTGCCTGGTTGGTCCCAATCGATAAAAGCAAACTCAGTGACCCAGATTGGACGTTTGTACTCTTTATGAACTGCGATCAACCACTTGCGAAAGGCGGCGATGTTCCCCGTCTTCGAGTAGTAGTGGACTGCCATGAAATCTACCCTCAGGCCGCGACGCTCGACCTCTGTCATAAAGCGCCTTTGCCAAGCGCCCCTTCCTATAGTGCCGTCCTGCGTCGTTGCCGGGCTGCCAAGGCGAAGTCCGCGGTCCTCAAGTTTGGGCCAGAGCGCAATTGCCTGACCGACGGTCATTTTCGCTTGATGACTGCCTCCGTATCCATCTGGTTCATTGAACCCGAGAAGTGTTCGAACGCGCCGTGAGCTTTGAATTCGGTCATTGATATTCTTGGCCCCGTGAATCATGGGAACAAATTCCACTGAGCGTCGTTGCGACCCCCTCGAATAAATCTGATCCATACGCCAATTGTAGTACCAGCCGAGACCGGGCTGCTCTTCTATCCACTCCAACATGTTGGAGTTGGAGTTCTCCCACGCTCCCACTCCGGCTTGTTGAGCCGCTGCAGTGTGGGACATGAATGCGAGACCCAGCAAGAACAAAGACAATCTATACATGCTACCTCGATTCAAGCCAAGCCGTTCAAACGTTTGGCTCTAGGTCGAAAAATTTGCCTGTGCACACGCAATCTATGGTGATTGTTTTTTGGGGAAGATGACCAGACAGGCAAGGCGCCCGAAGGGATTTCAAGCGCCTGCAATGTGAACGGATTTTCCCTTAGGTTAGTTTGAATAGCAGCGTGAGCGCTGGTCAAAGCCTGCAGGAGAGCAGATGTAACTGCCATTCCTACCGTAATCGTCACCGCACCAGCCACGCTAAGTGCGCGGCGAAATTGGAAGATCATCACTGTCTCCTGCCTTTATTGCCGGACCTGTATTCCCCAAGTCTCAGCGCTTCTCGTGGCGCGAGATATATCAAAAATCAGGCTCTGTGACAAAGCTTTACCGGCTGAACGGTGAAATAATTATTAACCGTGGTTGAAATGGTCCGGATACTCCCCGACATCGTTGATATCGCCGATGCGCTATCGCTGCTATGCTGGTTCCATGGCCAATCCTGCTGCGCCTTCCAACACCGCTGTGAGGCCGAAAATCCTTTCAAAACGACATCGCAAATACTTTATTGTTCATACCCACACACACGCTTGCGGTGGCACAGAAGTCCAGTCAAATCGGCAAAAACCCGCTTCTCTAATTGGGTGTATGGGTCAAGCTCTTTTTCCTTTGTTTAATCGGGCCATTGTCGCTCATCCGGGTCACGCTTCTCTTCGCAGTCTAAATTGATGCCATGATGGCATCGCTGCATGCATGTGTTGGATTGGCAGTGGAGAACCTTGCTTTGAGACGCGCTTCTGGTTGCGCAGCAGACTTTTTCGGCTTCATCCACGAACCTCGTCCAGTGAGGACGACCCCGTTAGGATCTGGTTGGAGGCGTTTTAGCTCATGTTACTCCCTCCACCTTTTTCCTGACGGAATTCTGTGCCATCAATCCACATGCGATGCATTAGAACAGCCACCCTGCATCGCGGGCTTCACCCGGTACAAGGCTCCGGAATCACCCGGGCCGACCGAGTGGAGAAAACCATGACAAATGCGACGACCCCAAACCCTGCAACATCGCCAAAGAAAAAAACCGAGGGCAAAGACACGCAAAAACCTTCCTTAACTAGGGTCAGGACCCTAATCATCTGGATGCGTTCGAAGCCAATCCCACACGGCTTTGACCTTTTGAAACTCTACGGAAGACGTGAACGGTGATGTAGTGTTAAAGTACGTCTTGATCTTGTCGGAGGTAAACATGGCGAAGGTTGGAAAAAAACGCATGGAACGGCCAGCGGGCCTTTCGGAAGCAAAGCTGAGGGCAACCTGTGAGCCCGACACACTGGGGTTTGAGACGACAGCAGACTTGCCGGATTTCCACGGCCTTTTGGGGCAGGATCGTGCACTGAAAGCCATCGACCTGGCGGCGGGCATTAAACATCCGGGTTTCAACCTTTATGCTTTGGGGCCAGCAGGCACCGGACGGCACTCGGCGGTTATAAGGTCGCTGGAGGCGCAGGCGTGCCGACGCTCTTTGCCGCAGGACTGGGTGTACAGGCTTCGAACCGTTTCAGCCTCTTCCTCATTGATCTCCAGTGTCCGGCCAGCCGCATTGTAGCCGAGAGGCACCATCCCTCCCATCCACATGCCTTTCTTCTTCGAGGCCGCAATCTTGTCCCTGATCCGCTCGGCAGTGACCTCCCGCTCGAACTGGGCAAAACTCAGCAGAACATTCAGGGTCAATCGCCCCATGCTGGTGGCAGTATTGAACGATTGGGTGACGGATACAAACGAGGCATTTGCCGCATCCAGCCGGTCAACAAGCTTGGCAAAACCCCCCAATGATCTGGTCAGCCTGTCGATCTTGTAACCACAATCTGGTCCACCAGCCCCTCATCGATATCCTGCATCAGGCGCTTGAGCGCGGGTCGTTCCAGTGTGCCGCCAGAGATGCCGCCATCGTCATACTTGTCTGTCAGCGCAATCCAGCCCTCGTGTTTCTGGCTGGTAACATACGCCTCACAGGATTCCCGCTGGGCATCCAGCGAGTTGAAGTCCTGATCCAGCCCTTCCTCGGATGATTTACGGGTATATGCCTCTTGGGATAGTGAGCAAGGCGATTGGGTTTTACATTCCATCTATGATGCACGTCACTGCGAAAATTGCGAAGGCCCTGCCAGCTTGATCGAGATTGACGAGGCCGAGGGTTTGGAAATCGGCTTTTATGGTATGGTCAACGATGGTGAAGGGGCGCGTTTAGTCCAAGACCACGAAACACCCGACTTCTTTGACGTGATGGTGAGAACCACTAATTTAGATAGCGGCATGATCTTGACGCTTGAAGAACATGAAGACTTGTCAGCCGAGGACGCCAACGTAAAACAGGCGGAACTTGTTGAAACCTATCCACTTGCACCAATATCTGATGATGATTGCGGCTTATCAAGATGATAGCATTTACTTAAAATGAGAGCATTATCATCTTGCAATGCCCTCACTGTGTCGTTATGCTCTCACTAACGGAATAGGAGAATAATTATGGGTTCTATCTCACTAAGAAACCTTAACGAGGACGTTCATCGTCGCGTTAAATCAGAAGCAGTCATTCGTGGTGTCAGCACGGAAGAAGCGGCACGTCAGTTGCTTGATGAAGCCACGCGACCAGTTGAAAAAACCTCCGAGGTGATTGCGGCATTTGTTAGAGAAAAGGGCGTTGCGTTCCCAGACTTTGAACGATCCCACGATGAAATTGAAGCGGCGGTTTTTGAATGATTATTCTTGATACCAATGTTGTCTCGGAAATGATGAAGGAACATCCTGAACAGGCCGTTGCAGATTGGCTGGATGCGCAGAACCTACGGTCACTGTATGTCACAACCATAAATTTGATGGAACTGCGTTACGGAGTTCATTTGTTATCCGAGGGAAACCGCAAACAAGCCCTCTGGGAAGTCTTGGATTTTACGCTCGCTAAGTTGTTCGATGATCGCGAATTGAGCTTCACACGTCATGCAGCCGAGGCAACAGCCACAATAGCAGCAGAAACTAAAAACCGTGGCGTGAATCTTGGTATAGCTGATTTGCAAATTGCAGGAATAGCTATGGCTCATGGGTTTGCTGTTGTGAGCCGTGACAGATTGCCTTTTACCGAGGCTGGTGTGTCTCTGATCAACCCATGGGATGATGCTTAGGGTATGACTTCGAACCGGTCTACGTCGATCATTCCGTGATCGGTGATTTTCAGGTGCGGAATTACCGGCAAGGCCAGGAATGCGAGCTGCAGAAAGGGCTCTTGCAGTACCACGCCGAGCGATTTCGCTGCTCGGCGCAATTCTACCAGATCGCTGTGAACTTCTTCAAAACTCTTGAGGCTCATCAGGCCCGCAATCGGCAGCGCCAACTGCACTTGGTGGACACGGGTTGAACACCGGGCCCGCGATCGGGCGCGTGGTGGCCGAAGCCATCGCCGAGAACGGCAAACGGCATGAACTTTTTGCGCCGTTCGGTTTGCGCTGGAACGGCAGTATTTTCGGCCCCTTGGCG
>JAFLKA010000472.1 GCA_022712735.1 Marinosulfonomonas sp.
CGGCGCTGCGCAAGCGATCCATTCGGCGCCCGATCTCATCGCGTGCCGCATCGAAATCAAGCGCGTAGTCGTGCACGATCCCTGCGTTGTGTTTGCGGAGCTTTTCAAGAGTTGCCCTTTCTCCGAATACGGTTTGCATTGCTTTGCTCAAATCACGAACACACCCCGCCGCCGCCTTCGAGGCCTCGGTGTTTTCTTCATCAAGCGTTGATATTATTTCTTCGGCCCGACGTAACATCCGGTCGAAATGCTTCTCGGCAATCAGAAGGATATCTTCTGAACTACCGTCGCCCCCTAGGGGTGCATTAATTGTCATATGGTCTGAATTCGCCTCTCATGCAGATCCCGCACAAGAAAAATGAAAAAGCAGCCGCAGAGTTTCCCCTCGACTGCTTGCCCACTTCTTCTAGCTTGCCACAAGGTGTACCCTGGAGCGTTCGCAGAGTCAAGAATAATCGTTCAGGTTGTGCAACTTCCACCGTGCGCTAGGGTTAACAAAACCTTTACAACACAGCGCCTTAGAGCCAACACCCTAGTTATTACTACGCTCCGCTTCAATTGCCCGCCACTTGGCCACATTCTCGTTATGCTCGCGCAGGGTCTTGGCAAAAGCGTGCCCTCCGGTGCCATCCGCAACAAAGAAAATAAACTCGGTGCTGTCAGGGTTCAACGCCGCTTCAATCGCGGCCTTGCCGGGGTTTGCAATCGGCCCCGGTGGCAATCCGTCTATCTGGTAGGTGTTATAATCTGTCTTGCGCCGCAGCTCGCTCTGGCGCAACCCGCGCCCCAGAATGCCCTGCCCCTTGGTGATACCATAAATCACCGTCGGGTCCGTTTGCAGACGAATACCCTGATTCAGCCGGTTGATAAACACGCTCGCCACCTGACGACGTTCTGCCGCAATGCCGGTCTCTTTCTCGACGATAGACGCCAACACCAACGCCTCTTCCTTGCTCGCCAGCGGTAGATCAGCGGCCCGCGCTTCCCACGCCGCATCCAGAATAGCCACCTGTGCCGCCTGCATCTGCTCCAGAACCGCCGCACGACTGCTGCCGGCCTTCATCTCATAGCTGTCGGGTGCCAACGTCCCCTCGGCGGGCACCTCGGCCACCTCGCCCTCCAGAAAATCGGCGGCCTTTAGCGCCTCGACAATCTGCCAGCTGGTCACCCCCTCGGCCACAGCAATCCGGAACCGCACATCCGCCTCGGCGCGGGTCTCGGTATACGCTGCCGGAACCTCGTCCTCGGCAGGGTTGAAAGTCACCTTCTCGACGTATTTGTTGGTTTCAGGGTCCAGTTCGCGCACCTGCACTTGGTTACGCCGCACCCCGACCCGATAAACAATCTCGGTGCCGCATGTGTTCTTGCCGCCCCGTGTCACGATATCGACGATCTCGACCATCGACGCACCTTCCGGCACCAGAAAACTACCCGCCTTCAGTGATTGCGACTTTTCCGAATAATCCGCCCCCAGGCGAAAAATCGTGCCGCTGCTCACCGCCCCGCGGCTCGCCAACTCTTCCGACACCTTACGCATGTTGCTGCCGCTCTCGACCCGCAAACAGATCGCTTGCTCCAACGGACCAGCCTGTTTGTATTTACTCTGCCCCAGCAGAATTACACCACTGGCAACGGCCAGCAGCACCACCAATAATGATAGGAAATTTGATGTAATGTGACGCCACATCAGCCTGTCACCATTTCGGGCACCTTGCCCATCACAAGGCTCGCATTGGTGCCGCCAAACCCGAATGAATTCGACAACACCACGTTGATTTTGCGCTTCACCGCCACCTTGGGCACCAGATCCAGCTTGATCCCTTCAGGCAAAGTATCAAGGTTCAGCGTCGGGGGCGCAATCTGGTCTCGCATCGCCAAAATGCAGAAGATCGCCTCCACCGCACCAGCCGCGCCCAACAAATGTCCAATCGCCGACTTGGTGGATGACATTGTGGCACCAGATGCCGCGTCCCCCATCAGCCGCTCAACCGCGCCCAATTCAATCGTGTCTGCCATGGTCGATGTGCCATGCGCATTGATGTAATCAATATCTGCGGGCGTCATGCCAGCGCGTTTCAACGCCGCCGACATAGACCGGAACCCACCATCGCCATCCGACGCAGGTGCGGTGATATGATACGCATCCCCCGACAGACCATAACCCAGTATCTCGGCATAAATCTTGGCACCACGCGCCTTGGCGTGCTCGTATTCCTCCAGCACAACCACACCCGCGCCCTCACCCATGACAAACCCGTCACGGTCCTCGTCATAAGGGCGACTGGCGGATTTAGGATCATCACTGCGCTTGGTCGACAGCGCCTTGCAGGCATTAAAACCGGCAATGCCGATCTCGCAAATCGGGCTTTCGGTGCCCCCCGCGATCATCACATCCGCATCGTCCAGCATAATCAGCCGCGCCGCATCGCCAATCGCATGCGCGCCGGTGGAACACGCTGTCACCACCGCGTGGTTCGGCCCCTTGAACCCGTACCGGATCGAAACTTGTCCAGACGCCAGATTGATCAACGATCCCGGAATGAAAAACGGCGAAACCCTACGCGGCCCACGTTCTTTCAACGTAATCGCGGTCTCGGCAATCAACTGCAAACCGCCAATGCCCGATCCCAGCATCACGCCGGTCCGGTAACGGCTTTCCTCGTCCTCGGGCTGCCAGCCGGAATCCTTAACCGCCTGATCCGCCGCCGCCATGCCATACAGGATAAAATCATCCACCTTGCGCCGGTCTTTGGCGGCCATCGTGTCATCAGGGTTAAACGTGCCGCCCAAACCATCCCCCAACGGGATTTCACAAGCATAATTCGTCAGCAAGTGGCTCGCATCAAACCGCGTGATGGTGCCCGCGCCGGACTCTCCCGCAATCAACCGGCTCCAAGTCTCCTCGACCCCGCAAGCCAGCGGTGTAATCATTCCCAAACCTGTAACGACGACTCGGCGCATATTATCCCCCAATAGTATTATTCTGTCTGCTCACAGTCCTATTACCCCGCCCCCACCCAGTTCGGCAAGCCTATCTGGCGCAATCCGCAAGGATACGCCCGTATTTGCGATCAGGGCAGGAAATATGCGGCGGCATCCCCTTTCAGCGCGATGCCGTTTACAGCACAAATCCTGTCGCGGAAATGTCGGGATATTCCCCGAATCCCTGCTTTGAATGGTGGAATATATGCCGAAGCAGCACAAAAAGGGATTGCCCGATGATCAACGAACTCACCTTCCCCGCAGGCCTACACCTGTTATCAGACTGGCAATCCGGCGACGCCGCCGCCAGATCCCGCCTAAAAGACATCTTTGACGCGACCATCGAAGGTGAAATGGACGATG
The DNA here is from genome assembly GCA_022712735.1 of Marinosulfonomonas sp. Next base: position 3,346 of record JAFLKA010000472.1, read on the forward strand.
TCTTTGCTACACCCGCGCCCAAAAATCAGGTGCATATTTCGGGCTCGGTCCATATGCTGACGCTGTCGATCCTGCATGATCTGTATGGCATCGATTCCGCCGCGTATTACAAGGAAGACGCGGCCAGATACGCCCGCACAAACCTGATGGCCGCCCGCCTGCTGGGCATCCAGAAACACTACACCGTCTGGGCGCTCTACGCCTTCACATGCGAAGCCATTGGCCAGACCATGATGTATCCCGATAAATTCCCGCCAGGCTCTGACCCGGACAAGGTGCTGATCACCAAGGACAACTGGCACAGCGTCACCACACCCGATTTCGACAGTGGCATCCCGAAAATCATCAACGATGTATTGCGCGAAACCGAACGTTTGACCGGTATCGAGCCTTTGCTGCAAATATCGGCCCCCTACTCTCTGGCCGCCGATATCTACGGGCAGGAACCCTTGCTGGCCGACGTCGTGCACGATCCCGACTTTGTAAATCAACTGCTGGACCATCTGGCCGATCAGGTGCTGCTACCGTGGATCGAACATTTTCTAGAACAATTCCCCAACGGCTGGATTGAACTGTCCGACGCCTCCGGTTCGCCTTTTTTCATTGGGCCTGAAAATTGCAAAACCATCGCCATCCGCTCAATGCGCCGCATGACCGACGATAAACCATGGGCGGACCGCCTGTTTGATTGCAACTATCGCGGTGATTACGTCACCCAAGCCAAAAAACGCGCCCGCAATTCGCGCCGCCAATCCGCAAGCGCCCCGACCAGCGGCATTGACCTGCTGGAACTGACCGACCTGAAACACAGCGTTTGCCCGAAATTCATCATCCGGCTGGAAGCCGACCGCGTGCCGATGCCGTTTTATCAGGAACAGGCTATCCTGCGGGGGGTTCCGCTAACAGCGGGTATCGGCTCGGGTCAGGTGGACCGCAACAGCGTTGGCGATATCGATCTGGCCAAACAGGACATTCGCCAAACCGCCGATGAATACGTCGCGGCCATAAAAGCAGTCTCTGAATCCATCGGTTATCCAGACGAAACCGTTCTGGCCCAACCGTGGCCCAGCCACATCTATTTTGAAGACATCAGCGCCCAATCCGAATTCGGGATGATCGAAATCATCATCCAGGCGGCGATGGATACAGCTGGGCATATTACTGAGGAGCAACAATGAGCGAATTCCCCGCAGGCCTGCATTTGCTGTCTGACTGGCAATCCGGCGACGCCGCCGCAAAATCCCGCCTAAAGGACATCTTTGACGGGGCAATCAACGGCGATAGTGACGAAAATTTCGCCATCCCCGCCCC